>CAZAAB010000013.1:0-12639 GCA_964483015.1 Candidatus Woesearchaeota archaeon
TAACTATATCTGCAGTTATGAAGGTGTGTTTGAAAATGGGGGTAATGGGAATTTTGAATCAAATTTAATTGAGATATATTGTGAGGTAAATGATGCCCCTGTTTTTGAAGAAATTGGGAATAAACAAGTTAATGAGACAGAACTTTTAGAATTTATAATAAATGCCACAGATCCAGAAAATGATTCTTTAACTTATACAGCTGAAAACTTGCCGCAAGGAGCAACTTTTGATAACAAAAAGTTTTCATGGACTCTGAATTATGAGCAAGGAAATGAAAACCCTACAGATTATGAAGTAACATTTAATGTTAGTGATGGAAGTTTATCAAACTCTTCAACAATCACAATTTTAGTTTATAATAAAAATAGAAAACCAGAACTTGAAGGTATAGAAGATGTAGAAATAAATGAAAATGAAGAAGTTGTTATTAAGGCGAGTGCTGAAGATTTAGATGGAGACGAATTAGACTATAGTATTAATGACACAACAAGATTTAGTAAAAATCACAGCACATTTATATGGAAAACAGATTATGAAGATGCTGGAACATATCTTTTTTCAGTACAAGTTAGTGACGGCAGTGATGAAGATGAACAGGAAGTGACTATAACAGTAAATGACATGAACCAGCCACCAGAAATTGAGCCAATTGAAAATGTGACAATATTAGAAGATTCTGGTTTTTCTTCTAATGTTACCTTAAATGCCACAGATCCTGATGGCAGTATAGATAGGTATGAAGTAGCAGAAGAAGATTTGAATAAAGTTGATTGCAAAATTGAAAATAACATATTATCTTTTAAACCCGCTACTGATTACAACGGGACAGCTTCTTGCAGAATAAGGGTTTATGATAATGGAAATAGTTATGATGAAACTACAGCTAACATTTATGTGGAAAACATAAATGATGAGCCAACAATCACTGATTTTTCTCCTGATTACAACCCAATTATTGACGAGTTTGGAAGTCAGGAATTCAGTGTTGAATGGATAGATATAGACAATTCCAATGAAGTTGCAGTTAAATGGTATAAAGATAAGACAGAAGACGGAACTGGCAATGAATATACTTTTACAGGAGATGGCAGTGTGAAAAGTTATAACATAACTGTTATAGTTGATGATAAAGAGTATCATGCTACTAAAAACTGGACTTTAACAACTTCAGACATTCCAGTAACATCAAAATATAATGGCGACACAACAAACTTTTCTAGTTTAGAAGACATAACAAGTGTTTATTTAATCTTAGAAATTGAAGGCAAAGGAAAAATAGAATTTTTAGAGCCAGTAGATTTAAGTGATGTTGTTAATATTGATACCCACAGCTATATTAACACTGAAATGGCTGGAATAGACACATTTATTTTTAACAGTTTAAAAAATAAAAAAGCAAGAATAACCTTTTACAACTTAAATTATGGTAAGGAGCCTACTATTTATTATACCCCCGGATTTATCTTAGAAGCTGGACAGATAAATCAAATCTGTCCTAGCTCTATATGTAGTAATATTAACTATACTGTAGAAGGAATATTAGAATTTGAAGTTTCAAGTTTTTCATCATTTAAAACAGGAAATACCCTAACTTGTTCAGAACAACACGGGTTTATTTGTGATGAAGATGAAACATGTAGAGGCAATTCAATAATTGCAAGGGACACTGATTATTGCTGTGATGTGAAATGCATTCCTAATTTTGAAGATGTTAAAATGTGTGAATTAACTAATAAAAAAATAGATATAAATATAAAAGACCCTGATGATGGAGACGAATTTGAGATAGGAGAAATTATTGAAGGGTTAGTAGAAATAGAAAATAATTTTGATGAAGACAAAGATTTTGACATTCATATCTATTTTTATGATTTATCTGAGCAAGATGAATTAGAAGAATTTGAAGAAGATGAAGATTTTGATGATGGAGAAGATAAAGAAATAGAGTTTGAATTTGATTTAGAAGAAGATTTAGATGAAAGCAATAATTACTATATTTATGTAACTGTAGAAGATGAAGACAATGACAGCATATGTAATGATAATTTTGTTCAGGTTGAGGTTGAGAGAGAAGATGAAAAAGTGATTATTGAAGATTTAAAGATAAGGCCTGAAATTTCTGCATGCAACAGTTGGATTAATGTTGAAATTTCCTGTAAAAATGTGGGAAGCAATGATGTTGATGCTCAGATAATGTTAGAGAATAAAGAGTTGGGAATACAAGAAAAAAGTGGAAAATTTGAGTTGGAAGAGTATGATGACGATAATGAAGAAAGTAAGTTGTTTAATGTTAAGATTCCAGAAGATGCTGAAAAAGGCACTTATATGTTAAAAGCAAGTGTTGTTTATGATGGAAAACAAGTTGAAGAAGAAAGAGCCCTTATCTTAGAAAAATGTGTGAAACCAGTTATAACAGAAAAAACAATTGTTCTTGACAAAGTTGGTGAAAAAATCAAGCCTTTAGTAGAAAAAAAGACTCTTTTTGAAAAAGTTGGTTCAAGTTTAGCAAGCATAAATGGGGGCTTTTGGTATGCTATTCTTGATGCAGTTTTAATTTTAGGTACAATTGTGTTTGTTATAGTAATTTTTAAAATTGTCAGGTAGATGAAAAAACTTATATAGGTTAAAATACTTCTTGAAAAGCAGATCAGGTCAGCAGGTTAGCCCTCTGCTATTGCAATCTGGGCTTTATGGCAGACTGTAAAGGAGCAAGTGATAGGCTGTCTTGAAGGCCTTCAGGATAACGTTGATGTCTTGTCCTGCTTGACCTTGATTATGTAAACCGGGCCAGGCCTTGATCGGAGCAGCCCTAAGCATAGTTTAAGGTGCTCGCAGGATCGCAAGGCTGAGGATGCCTGGAGTTCACTTTCTTGGCTGTCTTGAGCAAACTCCCTGATCTGCACTCTTAAGACAACCTCACGGTTTTTTAAACAGGTTTCTCTTCACTCTCATTTAAGGCACTAACAGTTTAAGACAAGTTCCTTTGATTTTAGTTAAGCTATAATATGATAATCTTCTTAAAAAATATTTAACATTTTTAAAAAGAAAGTTATTTAAACATTAATTAATTTGAATTAAAAAAGAGGAAAATGAAAAGTGATAAAGGTCAGTTTTACATAATTGTTGCTGTAATTATTATTTCTGTAATTGCTGGTTTTGCAGTAGTTCAAAATTATGCAAAAACAGGGGGGCAAGAAAAAAGAATTTACGACTTAGGTGAAGAGCTAAATTTTGAAACGGGGAAAGTTTATGATTATGGTGTTTATAATGAAGAAAAAACAGGAAACTTAACTCAAAACTGGGTTGAGTCATATCATGAGTACACAAAAGGACAAGAAAGTGTTGAAGACTGGGTATTTGTTTATGGCAATACTGAAGAACTTACAGCTACAACTTTTAGCACAGAAACTACTGGAGCTGTAGGTTTAGGAGATTCATTTATTAAAATTAATAAAGAAAAAATGTTCAACAAAACCTTCTCTGTAAAGGGAAATAAAAACAAGGTTGAAATTGACTTTGGCTCAAAATATGAATTTGACTTAAAAGAGGGGGAAAATTTCTTTTTTGTTATAAGAAAACAGGGCAAGGTAAGTACTAAAAATGAATAAAAAAGGTGTCAGTATACTAATTGGCTATGTCTTGTTAATAGTTATTGCTATTTCTTTGAGCATGCTTGTTTATTCCTGGTTAAGAGGACAGGTACCTAAAGAAAGTGAAGAATGTCCTGACGGCATTTCACTGATTTTAGAAAATTATGAATGTAATTCAAGTGAGAAAACAATTGAACTAACATTGAAAAACAGAGGCAGATTTGACTTAAGTGGTTTTATTTTAAAGGGTTCAAAAGAAACTGAAGGCCTTGCAACTTGCAATATTTATACTGCAGAAAGATATACTGCAGAAAGAGTTGTTTTTCCTGACAATGTTTTAAGGCCAGGAGAAAAACATACACAAGAATTTAATTATGAAAATTGCATTAAGGTTGAGAAAATAGAAATAATCCCTATATACAGCCAGCCAAAACCCCTGCTGTGTAATAAAGCTATAATAACACAAAAAATAGAGGGGTGTAATTAAAGCAAGATTTTTAAATGATTATTACTTTTAAAAAAGATGAAAGATAAGAAAGGGGTAAGTCCTGTTATTGCAACTATTCTTTTAATTGCCATAGTTATAATCCTTGCCTTAATTATTTTTTTGTGGGCAAGAGGTTTTATAAAAGAAAGTGTTCAAAAACAAGGAAAGCCTGCTGACCAGGCTTGCAGTGAAATTGATTTAGAGCTTTCATATATTGGTGAAGAATTACAAATAACAAATAGGGGAAATGTTCATGTTTATAAGTTGGAGATACAGAAAAAAAGCGGCGGGAGTGTTGAAAAGCAGTCATTTAACAAATCTGTGAGGATTGGGCAGTCAGTAAGTGAAGAAGTTGGGAGCTATGACGAGATTGAAGTATTGCCCTTAATCCTTGGGCAGGGAGAAAATTCTAAGAAGATTTATACTTGTAAAAATAGTTTTAAGGTAAAATGAGGAAGAAAGGAGTAAGTCCTGTTATTGCAACTATTCTTTTAATACTTATTGCTGTTTCTGCAGTTGCTATTGTTTTTCAGGTCATAATCCCTATGGTAAAAGAGAATTTAGAAGAGGGAAAAAGCTGTTTTGAGTTGAGAGATTATATTGAAGTTGAAAGTTCTAATCAGTACTCTTGTTATAATAATGATGAGACAAGATTAATGATAAGCAGGGGAGTAAAAGATTATAGTATAGAAGGTATTGCTGTCAGTCTTTTTTTAGAAGGAGAGTCAAATAGATATGATATTAAAGAAGGGGCAGACAGTATTGAAATGTTAGATTATTCAAATGTTATAATTCCAAGCCCGGGAGAAGCAAGAACATATGTTTTTCCAGTGACTGCTACAAGGGCAGAAATAGCAGTTATAATAGATGAGGATAATGTCTGCAACTCACTTTCTTATAACATTCCTCCTTGTAATCTTGAAAATGAATAATAAATCTCAAATCTGGATTGAAACAGTAATCTATACCTTAATTGGACTCGCCATTATAGGCATACTTCTTGCTTTTGCTGTTCCTGAAATTCAAGAAAAAAAAGACCAAATGCTGGTTAAGCAAAGTATTGATATGTTGAGACAGATAGAAAATAAAATTGAAGAGGTAAGGTATTATGGTCCTGGCAACAGAAGAGTTATAGAAACTAAAATAGAAAAAGGAAATCTAATTATCAACCCCAAACAAAATGCTATTGAGTATAACACAAAAAGCAAATATATGTATAGCCAGCCGGGCGAAGAAGTTGAAATTGGAAACATTAATTCAACAACTAAAGAAGTTGGAGAAGAATACGAAATAATGTTGGAGTTAAAATATGAAAACATAAATATAACTTTTTTAAGAAAAGAAAAAAATAAAACCCTAAACCCAAGCCCCACACCCTATAAATTAACAGTTGAAAATTTGGGGGGAAATTTAGTAAATATTGATTTTTCTGTTGATTGATTAAATTTAAATAACATGCTTAATTGAGGTTAAAAAAGAGGAAAAATGGCAGAAAATAAACTAAAACAAGTATTTATAAACCAAAAGCCGAGTATTCCCCCCCTTCCAAGAGTTAAAGATAAAACTAATCTTGATGTTAGATATGCTTTAATACCTCCTTATGCATATGCCCATATTTATTGGGATAGTAAAGAAAACGAGTTAATTTATGAGGTTGAAGAGCCAAAACTAGAAGAGCAAGAAAAAGAAGTCTTAGAAAAATTAGAAACAAGCATGAGAGAAGTTGTGAATATTAACATACTGGTTGAAAAAACAACTGAATCAACTATTGAATATATCAATAAAACTCTTGGACTTCTGATTTCTGAATTGGGATTAAAAATCAGTCAGGAGACATATAAAAAAATATTTTACTATGTTTATAGAGACTTCATGGGGCTAAATAAAATAGAACCATTAACTAAAGATTTTTTTATAGAAGATATTGAATGCAATGGTGTCAACACGCCAGTTTACATTGTTCACAGAATTTACAGAAACTTAGAAACAAACATAAAGTTTAAGGATGTTGAAAATTTAGCAAGCTTTGTTGAAAAACTTGCGCAAAGATGCGGGAAATATATTTCTTATGCTAACCCTTTGCTTGACGGGAGTTTACCAGACGGGAGTCTAGATTATAATGAGCCAGTTATTTACAAAGAAAATGGAAAAATTAAAATAAAAAAAATAGGGCGCATAGTTGATAAAATTTACAATAATAGTGGAAAAAAATCAAATAAGCCGGTTTATATTAATAATATTGAAGTTCCTGCTTTTAATAAAGATTTGAAAATAAATTGGAAAAAGGCTGATTATGTTTACAGACATAAAATAAATGAAAATTTTTATGAAATCAGAACAGAGTTTGGGGAAAAAATTAAATTGACGGGATGTCACAGTATTTTTAGTTTGACCAAAAATGGGGTGGAGGCAAAAAGAACTGATAAATTAAAAAAAGGGGATTATGTTGCAACCCCCCTAAAAATACCTGAGAATGATATTTTTCAGAAAATTAATCTTGCAAAAAAGCTTGCTAATGAGGATGCTGATAAATTCATTATTAAATATGTCCCAAGCTATGTTTATTCAGAAAGGAAAAAAGAAATTTATCAATTTTTAAGAAAGCATTATAAAAGGGCAAATCAGGCATATTATGAACATAAAAAGAAATGTATCTTACCATTAAAACTATTCTATTTATTGAGGGAAGAAGAATTAAAGCAAACAAAAATTGGGACAACTTCTCCTGTAGAAATCTCACCAATTTTAAAAGTTGATAAGGATTTGATGAGATTTTTGGGGCTTTACACTGCTGAGGGATGGTTAAATGAATCGGGTAACCACCATAAAATATTATTTTGTTTTAATAAAGATGAAAAACATTTGATTGATGAAATAAAAAGAATTTCAAATAGATTTGGCGCAAATGTTTATGTTCAAAAACCGAAAAATAACGCAATAAAAGTGGTCATTAACAGCGTTGTTCTCCACAAAATTTTAAAAAATGTTTTGGGAGTAACAAAATATGCTAAGAAAAAAAGAGTTCCTGAAATTGTATTTAATGTCAGTAAGAAATTGCAGCAAGAATACTTAAAAGCTTGGGCGGAAGGAGACTATGGGAGTACAGCTAGTAAGGAACTGGCAAACGATATAAGTTATTTGTCCCTATTTAATAAGAATACTGTCCCTTTTTATGAAAGAGGAATGACCTTAAAAATTGATGGAAGAAGAGTTTCATCTTACGAATATTACACAAACTCTTTTGCAAGGAAACCAGGGAAACATCATGAAAAAATACCTGTAGAAGTCTTTAATCCTCTAAATAAAACCCACATAAGATTGAGAAACAAAAGAATTAATAGGAGAAGGTTGCTCCAAATATTGGATGATTTACGATACAAAAAATTTAAAAATTTGGATTTAGCTTCTAAAAAGTTTGTTGATGAATGGGAAAAAAGAGGATTTTTAAAAGATAAAAATTTGGATGAAAAAGGAAAGGATGTAATAAAAGAACTAGAGATCATTAAAAATCTGGTTGATTCTGATTTGGGTTTCGCTAAAATTAATTCCATTAAAAAAGTTAAGCCATCCAATAATTATGTTTATGACTTTTCTGTTAAGGGTGATGAAAATTTTATTGGGGGAAGGGGGGGATTGTGCTGCCATAATTCCAGGGTAAATGCAAGTTATACAAAAGATGTAACAAGCAGGGGGCCTACATTTACAATAAGAAAATTTACTAAAGTTCCCTGGACCCCTCCTCAAATAATAGCTTTTAACTCTCTAAGCCCTGAAATGCTGGCTTACTTCTGGATTTTAATAGAGTATAAAAGCAATATATTGATTACTGGGGGGACAGCTTCTGGAAAAACAACCCTGCTTAATGCCCTGGCTTTTTTCATACCCCCAGAAGCAAGAGTTGTCAGTATAGAAGATACAAGAGAAATTAATTTAGCAAGAGAAAACTGGCTTCCAAGTGTTGCAAGAACAGCAATTGGAAGCGGGAAAACAGGCGAGGTTGACTTGTTTTCTTTATTAAAAAATAGCTTTAGACAAAATCCCGATTATGTAATTGTTGGGGAAGTTAGAGGAAAGGAAGCTTTTGTCTTATTTCAGGGGATGGCTTCAGGACACTCTTCTATATCTACTATGCATGCAGACTCAGTAGACACTGTAATCAAAAGACTTGAAACCCCCCCAATAGAACTTTCTCCCACCTTAATTAACACCTTAGATGCTGTTGGTATTATGAGGCATGCTGTAGTTAACAAGCAACAAACAAGAAGATTAAGTAAAATTGTTGAAATTGTTAAGGTTAGCCCTGACGGTATTGCTCTTACAAACAGCCCCTTTATTTGGGATCCAAGAGAAGACAAGTTTTATTTTAAAAAAGACAGCAAGGTTTTTGAAAAAATAGCAACAAGATACGGGTTAAGCCAGGAAGAACTTCAGGGAGAGTTTGAAACAAGGACAAGACTCTTGTATGAGATGTATAAAAGAAAAGTAACTGGTTTTGAGCAGGTACAAAAAGAAATAAGCAGGTACTATAAAGATAAAAATGCTATCTTGAAAAAATATGGTTTAGCTTAATTCTCAAGTAAAAAGGTTTTTAAATTACTACTCACTACTACTAATATGAAATTGAAATGCACTAAATGCGGTCACAAGTGGAATTATAAAGGCAAGAGCAGGTATTATGTTACCTGCCCTCATTGTTACAGGAAAATAAATATACAAAAGAAAAATGAAAAAAGAGGAAATAAATCTTCTAAGTAATTTAATTGAAAATATGGGTTCAACTTGTAAAGAAATAGAAGAAGATTTAAAAGAAAAAGACCAGGCTAAGTTGAAGAAAGACAAAGAAAGACTCTTGGGTGTTCAAAAACAAATTTCTGAAATATTGAATCGTTAAAATGATAAAAGATTTGAAAAACAACATAAAAAGAGAAAAAGAGCTGATTAAGAGAATTTCCTATCTTAAGTCTCAACTTTCCCAGTTGTCTAGATTTTATAAAGAGAAAAATAGGGTTAACATGGTGAAAAAATCTCTTAACTCTCATGCCAGTCAATTGAAGATGATTAACAATTCTATCCCTTTAATAGTTGAAAATATATCTGTCTACAAAAAGCTTGGTAAAAAAAAGAAACAGCTTGAAAAATTAAAACTAGAAGGGAAAGGGTTTGTATTAAATAAAAAAGATAAGAAAAAATTTAGAAAAAAGTTAAATATAAGTGAGGAAACCTTGAAAAGACTTAGGCATGATGAAAAAGAAACTGAGAAGCGGGAATTTATGGAGATAGAAAAAGCTGGAATTTATGCTAAAATTTCAAACAGGGTTTTTCTTAACTTTTCAACATCTTTAATTAAAAAAGACTATTTTAAAAAATTAAATTTATACTTAAGAAAGGCAAATCTTCCATACTTGTTGACAACTTATCTTTCTATGATTTTTTTTAGCTCCTTGCTTTCAGTTATACTTGCTTTTGTTTTTTTAGCTTTTGTTTTAATTTTCCCGCAAATAATTCCTTATTCAATAATCTTTGGTTTTTCATCAATTGTTATTTTTCCGGCAATTGTATTTTCTTT
Source organism: Candidatus Woesearchaeota archaeon (assembly GCA_964483015.1). Lineage (GTDB taxonomy): Archaea > Nanobdellota > Nanobdellia > Pacearchaeales > GW2011-AR1 > PWGL01. The sequence continues at coordinate 9,645 of CAZAAB010000013.1, forward strand.
TCTTTATCTTTATCCCTGGCTTGAATCAAAAAATGTGGGCAGCAATATTGATCAAGAGCTGCCTTTTTTAACTATTCACATGTCGGCAATTGCCGGGAGTGGAATAGAACCAAGCCAAATTTTCAAGATAATAAGTAGTGGGAAGGAATATCCTAAAACAAGCCATGAGATGAAGAAGATAATTAATCAGGTCAATGTTTATGGTTATGACCTTGTTACAGCTTTAAAAAATACAGCAAGAGAAACTTCAAGTGAAAAGTTAAGTGAACTATTAAATGGTATGGCAACCATGATTTCTGGTGGCGGTAGCTTAAACAAGTTCTTAGACAAAAAAGCTGAAAGTCTTCTTTTTGAATATAGGTTAGAAAGAGAAAAATACAACAAGTCTGCTGAAACATTTATGGACATATACATAGGTGTTGTTATTGCTGCCCCTATGATTATGACCCTGCTATTTGTTCTGATGTCTATAAGTAAAATAAGCCTGGGTTTAAGCATTGATATATTAACTCTTTTAATGGTATCTATAGTTGCTTTAATAAATTTAGCTTTCCTGCTGTTCCTTCATTTTGAACAGCCATCATATTAAAATGAAAATTAAAAAAACCCATATAATAGGGATTGCAGTAGCCTTAATCGTTATGGCTTTAAACCTTATTTTTCTTTACGGGGAAGAAACTTTCTATTTTTTGTTGGGAATTGTGATGGTTGTTGGGGGTCTGCCTTTTATAATTTCTATAGTTTTAGAGAATAATAGGGAAAAAGAAAATAATCAGATGTTTTTAGAGTTTTCACGAGACTTGATAGAAAATGTGAAAGCAGGAACACCTGTAAGTAAGAGCATACTTAATGTTAGAGAAAAATATTATGGAAGTTTAACTCCTTATGTTAAAAAACTTGCCAATCAGATTTCTGTTGGTATTCCTGTTCAAAAAGCTTTAGAGGTTTTTGCAAAAGATGTTGATAGTAGGGTGGTAAAGAGGGCTGTAAGTTTGATTGGGGAAGCTGAAAAAGCTGGCGGAGAGATTGAAAACATTCTTGAATCAGTAACAGAAAGTGTTAATGAAACTGAAAAATTAAAAAAAGAAAGGTCTGCATCTGTCTCGTCTTTAATTGTTCAGGGCTATATAATCTTTCTTATTTTTGTTGTTATAATGCTAATTATGCAATTTAAAATTCTTCCTGCTGCAACAGAGGTTTCTGAAATTTCTACTGATATAGGAAGCTTTTCTTTTGGCGGTTCTGCTATTAACGAGGGGGACATAGCAAGGCCCTTGTTAATTCTATTGTTAACACAAGGTGTTTTTGCAGGTTTAGTTATTGGGAAATTGGCAGAAGGAAAGATTAAATACGGGGTGAAGCACTCGTTTATTTTAGTAACTTTGTCCTTACTAATTTATACAGGAGTAAATGTTATTTTTTAATTTGAGATGAGAAAAAAAGCGATGAGTCATGTGGAAGTAATACTGTCTTTTGTCATATTCCTAGGTTTCTTAATTTTTATATTTTCATTTATTAATCCTTTTCAGATAACTGAAGATAAAAACGTTTACCTAAATTTGTTAGAAAGAGGGATTAAAGAAAATGTTTCAGTAGAGGTATTTTTCCTGCCCCTAAAAATAGAGAATGAAAAAGAATGTTTTAGCATATATTATGAAGACGGGTTTGAAAATGCCATTAAAGTAAAAAATGAACAAGGTTTAGTAGAAAGTTATAAAGAGAAAAGCTGGAAATTCCATGTTAATGGAAGTGGGACTTTTTTTTATGTTTTATCAAGTAAAGAGTTTGAAGATAGGGGTTATTTGGAATGTGATAAATTAGAAAAGAACAATTATACTCTTGGTTTATGGAGGAATTATAAACTGGTTTCAAATAAAAGTTTATGGAACCTGAAAAAAGAGTATGAAGAAAATTATGAAAATTTAAAAGAATATTTTAGACTTCCAAGTTCTAAAGATTTTTTATTTGAAGTAAAAATAGAAAACAAGAATATTTTAAATATGTCTAACATTAACTTGAAAAAAGGTAATGTATATTCAAGAAATTTGCCTATTGAAATTGTTTATAAAGACGGGGTTATTAAGACTGGTACATTAAACATGCGAATATGGTAATAGAACTTATAAAGTTCTGTGACTCAAATCTGAAAAAAAGCAGAAATTGATGAGATTAAAAAATAAAAAAGGGTGGATAAGAATTCTCGAAGTTTTCATAGCTATAACTTTAATTTCAGGTGCTTTAGTTTTCATCTATTCAAATAAAAATGATGCTGATAAGAAGTCAGAAGATATTTACAGAATTGAGAAGAAAATTTTAGATGAAGCTGCATCTAACTCTTCATTAAGAGATGCTGTTTTGCAAGATAATGAAGAAAGAGTCAGTGACTTTGTTGAGAAAAAAATCCCTTCTGGTTTTAACTTTACTGTTAAGATATGTAAAATCGGGAAGATATGCAATTTAGATGAGTATAGGGGGTTGGAAGGTAGGGATATTTACTCTGCTGAAAGGTCTGTATCAGCAAACCTGACCACTTATAGTCCAAAAAAAATAAAAATTTTTATGTGGTAGAAAATGAAAAAAAAGGCTTATAAACCTCTTTCTTTTAATATAAGTAAGATGTTTGAAAAGAGGGCTTTTATCTTAATGCTGTTCTTTTTTTTAATTATTTTTAACTCTGTAAATGCTTTTTCTCAAGAAAGTTTAGTAAGTTACTGGAATTTTGATGAGGCAGAAGGAGACATAGTTGATGATTTTGCTGAAAGAAATGATGGCACAGTAGAGGGTGCTTCCTGGATTGATGGTGTTGAAGATTCTGCTTTAGATTTTGACGGTAGCAATAACTATGTTGGTATTGAACACGATTCAAGCTTGAACATTTTTGAACAAATAACTATTGCTGCATGGGTCAGGCAAGAATCATTTTCTGATTTAGAAGCTGATATTGTTATAAACAAGGGGCAGGCGTGGGCATTATCAGTCAGCAATAATGGCCATA
>CAZAAB010000014.1:0-3820 GCA_964483015.1 Candidatus Woesearchaeota archaeon
AAGAAATGCGAACATACCTGGCGTGTTTACGATTAGGCTTTTAGAAAAAGGCTAAGACCAAAACTTACAGAGTTAAAAAAGTTTTTCTGGAAATCAAAGAAACTATTATTAGTAAAAATTAGGAGAATAAAAATTTCTCTTTAAAATAAATTTAAAATATACATTCAAGAACATAAATTCTTAAAAATAAATTTCCATTTCTTTGTACATGGTTGTTCCTTATGAAATACTGATGGCAAGGAGACAAATTTATGAATCAATAATAAGGGCAGAAATGAATAGTGGATTACATAGTGGTATTAAAAAATTAATGCCAGACTCAAGAGAAATTTCAAGAAATTCTTTTCAAGAAGTTGAAGTGTTTATTGATGAACTTGGCAGAAAACCTTTTATTTGTATTGAACCCAAACCAAGAAAAATAGGTGTTGCGGGATTTGACTTAAGAATTGGAACCTTAATAGCTCATTCTGACACTGTAATCTGTAATGTGACTGAACAAGATTTGTTGGAAATGGATCATGAAAAACTAGAGGCTGGGCAACAATATATCTTAAATAATGACCCAGAAGGAAATGAAGTTTATTATATAACTAGCTTTGAAAAAGTCGGTTTATCTCAAGGTTTAGAACTTTTAATAGATTCTAAAAGCACAACAGGAAGGGTCGGAGCAATGAGCCATGGTGTAGGAAAAACTAAAGATGGAAAACTTATAACTATAATACAACCATTTGCTTTCCCATTAAAAATAAGTTGTGGGGTGACTGAATTGGCCCAGGCAGTAGTAAGAAATAAAGATACATCCTATATGAATTTAGATGAAATTAAAAAAAGCAGGGAAATAAATCTTGAAAATGTATGTCTTGAGGATTCATTAAATTCCAGGGGTTTAACTATGAAATTTGCAACTAATAAAGCTTACAAAGCAAGACAAAACAGTATACCAATAGATATGGATGCAAGAAATCTGGCTTGGCAAAACTATTTTGAATTAATTGGGGGAAATTCAGAATTACAATTAGAGCCAAAAACTCTTTATCTATTAGGAAGTCAAGGAATAATTGATTTGGGAGAGGTTTGCGGTTTATTGAGCAGGGAACAAGATGTTTTAACTGGAACAGGCACATGGGGGCATTTTGCAGGAATATTTCAACCATTTTTCAGGGGAGGAATAACAATGGAGGTTTACAGTTATTCTAAAAGAAGAGTAAGTGAAGGGGATAAGGCGGGAACAGTTATGTTTGACAGAGTGGAGGGAGTTAAAAACAGACCTAATGACTATGGTGGAAGCTATCAAAATCAAGTGCCCCCTCTCTTACCAAAAATGTTCAAAATCAGATAATTAAATCTTTTTCTAAAACAACATATTTTTAAATTATAATAATTTTACTCAAACAGTTTTAAGGACCCGTAGCTCAGCCCGGTTAGAGCACTGCCCTCTTAAGGCAGGTGTCGAGAGTTCAAATCTCTCCGGGTCCATTTTTTCTTGATCTCAAAAAGCATTTATAAATAATGTTTTCTTTATACTAAAAAAGGAGAAAAAGTTAGCATGTTTAAGAAAAGAATCAGGGAAAAAATTTTTGAATTATTAAAACAAGTAAGTGGTGGAAAACATAAGGGCTTATTAATAGTTTTTTCAGACCTGAAAAATGTTTTAGCCAGGGGTGCAGCACCTTTAGGAATACAAGGAAGAACCTTAAAGGCATTTAGTGATGTATGTAACATCGAAGAAGACAATGCAGAAAAAATACTAAAAAAAGTTGGAGATGACGGGGCAATATTGATAGATAAAAAAGGGACAATATACTCTCCTGCTGTTTATCTTAATGTCAACTTATTTAGTATTGATGAAGAAGAAATAGAGCCTGAATTTTGTGCAAGGCACATATCTGCATTAGCAACATCAGCATCAACTAAATCTTATGTCTTTACCTTAAGTGAGGAAACAAACAAAATAAGGGAATTTTACAAAGGAAAAACCAAAAGAAAATATCCTGGTAAAGAACAAGAGAAAATCTTAAAAACAATTAAAAAAGATTTAAAAAATGAAAAAGCAGAAATTAAGAAAAATCAATAAAGTAATGAAAATCCTTGAAAAATATTATAAGAAAAATGAATTGCCAACAGTAAGAAGAACTTCTGAAAAAGAAAGCCCGTTCAAAATCCTTATTTCTTGTTTAATAAGTTTAAGGATAAGAGATGAGAATACTAAAAAAGTAACTGAAAAATTATTTAAAAAAGCTGACAAGCCTGGAGATTTTGTAAAAATGTCTAAAAAAGAATTAGAAAAATTAATCTTTAGTTCTGGCTATTACAAAAATAAAGCTAAAACAATAAAACATGTTTCTAAAGTGATAAAAGAAAAATATGATTGCAAGGTTCCAAGAAAAAAACAAGAGCTTTTATCAATTAAGGGTATAGGCCCAAAAACAGCCAACATAGTTTTATCTTTTGCTTTTAACAAAAAAGTTATTCCTGTAGATGTAAATGTTCATCGTGTTTCAAACAGGCTGGGGTGGGTAAAAACCAAAACAGCTGAAAAAACAGAAAAACAGCTTGAAAAAATACTTCCAAAAAAATGGTGGAAAGAAATCAACACATTATTTATCCAGCATGGCAGAAATATCTGCAAACCTATTTCTCCTTTTTGCAGTAAATGCCCCATAAATAAATACTGTAAACAGATAGGTGTTAAAAAATGGCATTAAAACCAGAAATAAGAATTCTTGGAATTGATGACTCCCCGTTTAACTATGATGACAAAAAAGTTTTATGTGTCGGAACAATATATCGCGGAGGCAATTATTTAGACGGCCTTATCTCATTTAAAATTAAAAAAGACGGCTTAGATGCGACTGAAAAAATTATTAAAAGTATTGATAAAGACAAGTATGAACAATTACAGTATATAATGATTGATGGAATAACACTGGCCGGCTTTAACATTGTAGATATAAATAAAATATATCAAAAAAATAAACTACCAGTAATAGTAATAATAAGAAAAAAACCTGACATTGATAAATTCTTAAAAGCAATAGAAAAAACACATAGAAAACAAGATGCTAAAAAGAAGAAAGAGCTGGTTGAAAAAGCTGGCAAAATTTATAAAATTAAAATAAATCAACATAACATTTATCTTCAGTTAGCAGGTCTTGACTTAACAAAAGCAAAACAACTATTACTACTAACTTGTTTACACTCAAATATCCCAGAACCTATACGTGTCTCACATTTAATAGCTTCAGGTATTGTAAAAGGCGAAAGTCATGGTTCTGCTTAATTTTGAAACTGATATAACTTTTCTCTCAACTTTTGTAATGCATCTCAATCCTTTCCCTAATATCGTGCATACTTTTACCTGATTTAGCACGGGCTACTGTATACTCTAATCTTATCAGGTCAAATTCCTGTTTACTCAAATTAACTTGTTGAGGAAACTGTTTTTCTGGCCTTGTTTTTTCTTCTTCTGAATAATCTTCTTCTCTAAAAGGAATACCCCTAATTAAACAAAAATGAGAATTAACATAATCTTGCAATTGCTTTGCTTCTTCAATTCCAAATAACCTTAAATCTATGCCTGACCTATCTGCCATTGAAACAACGGCTATCTCTCCAGAATGATTCTCTTTTAAATAATCTTCAACAGAACTATAAAAATCTATTAAGTCTCTCAAATCTTCTCTTTTCTCTCTGCAATTCATAAATTATATTGTAACTAATACTTTATAAAAATTGTTATAATAAAAAATAACACAGTTTTTCTTTTCCCGAGGCTTTTCTTTTGCTATTATAGTTTTTCTTTTCCCGAGGCTTTTCTTTT
>CAZAAB010000014.1:3920-11809 GCA_964483015.1 Candidatus Woesearchaeota archaeon
TCCCGAGGCTTTTCTTTTGCTATTATAGTTTTTCTTTTCCCGAGGCTTTTCTTTTGCTATTATAGTTTTTCTTTTCCCGAGGCTTTTCTTTTTTCTAAAAAGAAAAGGCTCTAATCAACTGTCTTTTTTATATTTTCAATATTTTCAGCAACCTGCCTGCCTTTTTTTGTCAGCTTAATCAGTTTAATCCTGCCTTTTTTCTCAAAACTGACTAAATTCAACTTTTCTAAAGTTTGAAGAATTTTAACAGCATGGCTATAAGTACAATCAATTTCTTTAGCAAGAATTGAACCATACTTTGTTTTTGAACTGTTTTTCAAAGCCAAAAGCATTAAAGCCGGCTTTCTTCTAAAAAATAAATCAAAGTTATCCTTCATTTTCCTTAGCCCTTAGTCTTGTCTTATATTCTCTAACCTATATATTTCACTATATACTTATAAACCTTTCGATTATAATTTTACTCAGCAAGAGGAACAAAAATATAATCCTCTCTAGTCAGCTTTTTTTCTAATTTTTTATTTTTATCAAAAATTATTACTGGCCCTTCTCTATAAGGGCAGATTAATCTGCCCTTATTTTTTAATAATTTCTCAGCAAGTTCTTTAATTTTTTCTTCCTGTTTTTCAGAAATTCCGGCAGTAATAATAATCTTGTCATATTTTTCTTGCCATTTTTCATAATCTTTTAAAATATTCTTATTTATCAGCTCAATCTCACCCAACTTTTTTCTGTCTTCTTCTCTCAACTTTTTCTTCAGCTTCTCTATATTCTTCTCAGCATTTTCTAACAAATCTTCAATAATTTCTAAACTCACAACCTTTTCAGATAAAAAGGCAAGAAGGCATGTATTCCAGCCAGAACCAGTGCCAATTTCTAAAATCTTATTTTGCTTTTTTATTTTTAACAAAAAAAGCATTCTTGCAACTGTTGAAGGCTGAGAAATTGTCTGCCCTTTCCCAATTGGCAAAGCTGTATCAATATAATAATTTTTGCTGACAAAATACTTTCTATCTACTTTCACCATAGCTTTTAAAATTCTTTTTAACAATTCTTTATCTTTCTCATTTTTAACAAATATAGAATTATAACTATATGCTGAATTCAGCATATTCTTCATTTCTCCGGCCTGTTTGATTATCTTGTTGATATTCATATTTAAAATAAGAAAAAAGAATTAATAAAGTTTAGCAAGATTTAAATATACGAATTAATACTCAAGAATATGTTAGATATAAACATAATTAGAGAAAAGCCGGAAAAAGTTAAAAAATCAATGAAAAAGAGGCTGTTAAGTGTTGAAAAAGTAAATAATCTTCTCAAAGTTGATAAAAAGTGGAGAAAAATTAAAAATGAAATTGATAAATTAAGACATAAGAGAAATGAGATTTCTAAACAAATTAATAAAGCTAAAAAAACCAAAAAGAAAAAACAGGCTGAAAAGTTAATTAAGCAGGCAAAAGAAATACCAGATAAGATAAAGAAAAAAGAAGATAGGTTAGGGAAAACACAGGAAAAAAGATTAAGCATATGGAAAAACATCCCAAATATAGTCAATAAAGATGTACCTGCAGGAGTGGAAGAAAATAGCAAAGTTTTGAAAAAATATGGCAAAATAAAAAAGAAAAATCTGGGAAAAAGCCATGCAGAAATTATGGAAAGCTGGCTGATTGACACAAAAAAAGCAAGTAAGGTGGCAGGTTCAAGATTTTATTACTTAAAAGGCGACTTAGTAAGGCTCAATATGGCAATAATTAATTTTGCTTTAGATTTTTTAAAAGAAAAAGAATTTACCTTAATACAAACTCCATACATGTTGAACAGAAAAGCTTTAGAAGGAAGCATAACTCTTGATGTTTTTAAAGATGCCATATATAAAATTGAAAATGAAGACTTATACTTAATTGGCACGGCAGAACATGCTTTAAATGTTTTCCACTCAGGAGAAGAGATTAACCCAAAACAGTTACCATTAAAATATGCGGGTTTTTCCTCATGTTTTAGAAAAGAAGCTGGGAGTCATGGAAAAGACACTAAAGGAATATTCAGGATTCATCAGTTTGAAAAAGTTGAACAATTCATATTTTCAAAGCCAGAAAACTCATGGAAAAATTTTGACCTTATACTTAATAATTCTATTGAATTATTTAAAGCGATGGAAATCCCATTTCGTACAGTCATTTTGGCAGCTGGAGACACTTCAAAATCTGCAACAAAAACAGTAGATTTGGAGGGATATTTCCCATCACAAAAAAAATATCGTGAGTTGGCTTCATGTTCTAATTGTCTTGATTTTCAGGCGAGAAGAACAAATACTAAATATCAAAAAAAAGGCTGCTTAGAATACTTACATACATTGAACAATACTGCTATAGCTACCGAAAGAATGATGACCTGTTTAGTTGAAAACCATTTACAAAAAGACGGCAGTATAAAAATACCAAAAGCATTACAAAAATATACTGGTTTTAATAAAATAAATCCTAAACAAAAGAAATAAAAAATAATTAGCTTCTATATCAAAAATGGAAAACTTAAAACATCTTGCTATAATATTAGACGGCAATCGAAGATATGCCAAGAAACATAACTTGAAGCTATGGAAAGGTCATGAAGCTGGAGCTGAAACAGTTAAAAAATTGTTAGATTGGGCAAAAGAACTTAACATTAAAGAATTAACCCTTTACTCTTTATCAACTGAAAATTTGAAAAGAGATGAAAAAGAGGTTAATTATTTATTCAATCTTATGGAAAAATATTTTAAAGATTTTAAAAATGACAAAAGAGTTGATAAAAATAAAGTAAAAATCAAGTTTATCGGAGATCTTTCCTTATTACCTGAAAAATTGAGAAAATTATGTGAAAACTTAGAGGAAAAAACAAAAAACTACAATAGCTACAAGTTAAATTTTTGTGTTGCTTACGGTGGCAGGTTAGAACTTGTTAAAGCCTTTAACAGGTTAAGAAACAAACAAGAGATAACTGAAAAAGATATTGAACAAGAGTTATGGCTTTCTTCAGAACCAGACCTAATAATAAGAACTGGAAAAAGAAAAAGATTATCAAATTTCTTGCCTTTCCAATCAGTATATTCTGAATTATTGTTTCTTAATAAACTATGGCCTGAATTCAATAAACAAGATTTAATTAAGGCAATAAAAGAATTTGAATCAAGAAAAAGAAACTTTGGTAAGTGATCACGCAACTTCTGCTTTTAAATATTTTTCAACAGTATTTTCTTTTAAACCAAGTACTTCTGCTGTATCTTCTATTGTTCCTAGTTCTTTATATTCTCTATCAACAGCCATTTTCCTCATTTCTAAAACATCTTCTGTTCCAAAAGCTTCTTCTAAAGCTCTTCTCACAAAATAAAGAGGAAGCTTTTTTTCTAAAGCAATATGTGTTATAAATGGGTCCTCCATAAAAGCTTTTTTAATTTCCATAGTCTCTTGCTCTGAAACTTCTCTTCTCGGCCTCCCCACATTATCATTATGTCTTTTCAAAGATAAATCTTCTAATTCTCCTTTTCTCTCAATTTCTTTATACAATCCAGTATCAACTAGATTCAAAAACCATATTGAAAGCTTTTCCCCAGCCCATTCAGCAAGCAGTTCATAAAAACTTCTGTATTTTTCAAAAAAAGCAACCGGACCACCATAAATAGAGTAATCCCTCCCGCTACTTGTCCTTTTACAAGATAAAAATTTCTCTCTAACTAAATGCTGAAATTCTTTTATCATGTCTTCTCCAAGTCTTTCTTTTAAATTTGTCATAAATTTTAATAATTTTGCCTATTAAAAATGTTTTTAAAACATGAAAAGTATGGAAAAGTATGGAAAAACAAGAAAGAAAGAAAAAATTAAGAATTTTAGCAGCTGGAGATATACATGGAGATTCAAGCTTAACTAAAATGCTTGCTGAAAAAGCTGAAAAAGAAAAAGCTGATCTTGTAATCTTAGCTGGAGATATAACTTCTCAAATAGAAACTAAAAACTTAATTAAACCATTTAAAGATAAAAATAAACAGGTTTTAATGCTCCCCGGCAACTGGGACTCTGTTGCTACAATAGATTTTTTAGCAGAAATGTACGGAATGAAAAATATTCACGGCTACTCAATAAATCACAATGGGGTGGGTATTTTCGGGGCAGGAGGGGTGCCATCGACAAAAAGTGATGAAAAAGAGCTGTTAGAAACTTTGACAAAAGCTGACTCAAACTTAAATAAAGAAAAAGTTAGGAAAAAAATTATTATTTCACATACACATGCAAGAGGTACAAAATCAGAATTTTCGGGTTTTGAAGGCAGTTCAAGTTTAAGAAAAGCTATAGAAAAAATACAGCCCGATTTCTTTATACACTCACATATACATGAAGCTGAGGGTATAGAGGAGAAAATAGGCAAGACAAAAGTGATAAATGTTGGTAGAAAAGGCAGGATTATTGAGGTTTGATTTTTGCAAGGGGCGAGTTTTTCTTTTTTTTCTAAAAGAAGAATTTTTTAAGGTCTTCTACCAGAACTTGTAGTTGAAGCAGAACTGCTTCCAGCAGAGTTTGTTCCACTACTTGCTGAGCCTCCATCAGAACCAGATAAAGAACTACTTCCTTGAGAAGAACTTTCCTTAGCAATTGAAGGTATTTTTTCTTTTACTTCATCTGAAACAAGAATATTTTCAGAAATTCCATTTAAAGCATCTTTTTCTTTTAATGCCTCAACTGCCTTTTCTCTTCCATTAGCTGAAACATCCATTGCTTTTTCAATACTCTCTTTTGCCTGTTCTGGAACTTTTTCATGAACTTCTGATAAAATCTCCAAATGGGTGGAAGTTGCTTCTGCAATAACTTGCTCAACCTTGGTAGTGTTATTTCCTAAACCTCTTGCTTTTTCTGCAACTTCACTTGATTTATTCATTCTTTCTTCATATTCTTCAATAAGCTCATCCACATCATCAACCTCTCCTTTTTCAGCTTTTTCTCTTGCCTGATTAAGCCTTTTCTCTGCAATTCTAAAATTAATCTCTGCTGCTTTTTCTGGTTGAGTTTTTTCTAAAGCGTTTAAAGCCTCTTCATTACCTCTTTTAGAAGAATTTATTGCTCTTTGGATTGGCAGTTTTGCCTGCTCTGGAACTTTTTCTAAAACCCCCTTCAAAACATCCTCATGTATAGTGGTTGCAATAGCAACAAGCTCTGTTACCTTTGTGATATTTTTTCCAGCCTGTTGTGCAATTCTTGATATCTCATTCCCTCTTTCTAAACTTTCTTCATATTCCTCTAAAAGTTCTTTTGCTTTTTCTTCGTCCTCTTCTAAAATTTCAAGAGATTCTGATAATCTTCTTTCTGCAAATTTCAAATATAACTCTGATTCTTTCTCACTATTAAAAGTAAATGCTAATTGAACTTTTTCCCATGCTCTTGTCAAACCATAACCAATCCCTTGTGGTTTTTTGCCTCTTTCTATTTTTCTATCCCATCCCGGAGGTGATTCTTTTTCTTCTTCAGGTTCTTCTGTTTCATTAGTAGGCTCTTCTGTTTTATTGGCCACATAAACATAAGCTTCATAAGCATCAACCATCCCAGCTCCTTGTGTATTTTCATCTAAACCTAAATCAAGAGCAGTTGATTTTAATGCTTCTTTTATGTTGGAGGGACCAAGAGTAGAATCAGTTTCCAGTAATAAAGCGACAACTCCTGAAACATGAGGTGTTGACATGCTTGTTCCAGATAATGATTTGAATGAATTATCTTTCCATGTTGAAGTTATTGAAACACCAGGAGCAACTAAGTCTGGTTTTACTCTTCCGTCATCTGTTGGTCCTCTACTACTGAAACTTGGAACATTATCATTACCATCAACAGCTCCAATAGTAGTTCCTTTTTTTGAACATCCTGGAGTGGTTATTGTTCCTGCATCAGGCCCAGAATTTCCAGCAGCAACTACGGCAACAACACCTTTACTAACAGCTTTATCAACTGCCTGTGAGATGGCATCTGTTCCATCGCAAGGGTCAATCTCTGCTCCAAAGCTCATACTTACTATTTCTGCACCATTGTCAACAGCCCATTCAATTCCTTTAATAACATCTGAACCATAACCACCTCCATCTTTATTTAAAACCTTAACATTAAATAAATCTGAATCATAAGCCACCCCCCTGTAAGTTGAATCAGTAGAAGCAACAATGCCTGCTACATGAGTTCCATGTCCGTGTAAATCATCTGTTCCTTCTTCAGTGTAATCTACCTCTTTTTCAACTGTTAAAGAAGGATGCTCGTCATGAATTCCTGTATCAAGAACAGCAACATCTATGTTTTTTCCAGTTATTCCTGCTTCCCAAACTTTATCTGCCTGAATTTGTGGAATGCTTTTATCAAGAACCAACTTAACATCATAATCTGGCTCAACTAATTTAACAAAAGCTCTTTTTGCTATTTTATCTGCTGCCTGAGCAGGAACTTGTGCAGCAACAGCATCTATTATTGAATATTGATATTTTATACTTGCTCCATCTGATTTAATAACACTAATATTTGCAGGAGTTGGTTTATCTTCAAATAAAATTATTACAGAAACATTTTCATCTCCAGTAGCAGAAATAATATCAGACAAATCTGGTTTTAATTCTCCTGCAAAAACAAACGGAGAAAAAACTAACGTGAAAATCATCAAAGACAATAATAATATTTTTTTCATTTTTTTCCTCTTTTTATGAAATTCTTATTTCTTAATAAATTTCTCAATAATAGTATGGTAGGGGGTTTTTTAAATATTTTTGTTTTCTCCTTAAGTAAAAACAAAATAAAAATTCAGGAGTTATTTATCTCCTTTTCTTCCTAGTAGTCTTCTTTTTCTTTGTTTTTCTAGCCATTCCCATAGGTTTATTTTCAAAGCAACCGGCTTTTAGAAATATTATTTAAAAAACTTTTGGGTCTACTATGCTATTTGAACCTTTTGTTGAATAAGGTGCAACTGCTGAATTCTCATCTGCATGTTGTCCTCCTTGTCCCAAAATAGCAATTCTTCCACCACTACCAAATCTTAGTTGAGGGTGGTTCGAATTCTCTAAAGAACCCATGCCTGAATCTACAAAAACTGGATTGTTAGACTCAGAAATAGCTTCATAAGGAGAAGCTGAAACCACTCTTAATAGACCTGCCACAAACAACAAAAGGAAGATTGTAATTAGAATTTTTCCCATCATACTTATACCTCCTTATAACTCACGTTATTTATAGACATCTCTACTTTTTAAATGCTTTTATTTTCTCTTGACGAAAGTCGAGACTAATTGTACGAAGCACCAAGACAGCTCACCTATTATTAACAACAATTTTTACAAATTAGGGGCGAGAGTTTACACGAGACAAAATTAAGTATAAATAGCGAGTGTGGGCTGGGGGTGGTCGGGGGTATTGAAGTATCCTCTCCCATTTTTCAAATTCAACAATTTAGAGAATCTGCAATTGAATATATCATCGCGATTAAGAGAAGTTTTACGAAGTGAAATTTGGGAAATTTCTACAAGAAATTTCTTTTTAATCGCTGTTAAGTCGTACGAGGCATTTATGCCGAGAGCCTGCAAGGCGGCACCAAGCACCGCAACAAAGTGAGGAGCACAGAGTTTCGAACCCCCTTACTTTAAGAGATAAATAAATTTATTTCTTATCTTTTTCCACCTCAGGATGTTTATGTCCTATCATTAATCTTTCTTTTAAAATTTTCAATTCCTTTGCCCTTTCTTTTTGATACACCTTATCATTCTTTTTTGCTGTCTCAATTAATTTTGCAGTATATTCCCCCCCCAAAAAATGTGGAAGAATTACATAACTTGCTCCAGCATCATATAATTCTAAAGCATCTTCAATCTGTCTTCCTGTTAAAATAACAATAGGTTT
>CAZAAB010000015.1:0-11729 GCA_964483015.1 Candidatus Woesearchaeota archaeon
CCCCGCCTCAACAATCCGATTATATGCTGGTCTCGGACATTCTATATCTGTCATTCAATTTTTAAATCTGATTATCTTTTTAATTTTTTATATTTTCAAAAACATATTTTTAAATATCCTGTTTTTTATTTTAAAACATGCAAAATGAAATATTAATGGCAATAATTCAGGCAGCAACCGAGTTTTTACCAGTTTCAAGTTCTGGCCATCTTGCCTTATTTCAGAATTTGATTTCAAAGCCAGATATGTTTTTAATAACTATGCTTCATTTTTCTTCTTTACTTGCTGTTTTAATATTTTTAAGAAAAGAATTAAAGCAGTTATTAATGTTCAAAGAAAAAAAATTATGGTTTTTTTTGATTATAGCTACAATACCTGCAGTTATTTTTGGTTTATTTTTAAAATCATTTATTGAATCAACTTTTTCCTCACTATTATATATAGGTATTTTCTTTTTATTCACTTCTACAATTTTATTTTCAACTAAATTTGCAAAAACTGGAAAAAAGTTAAACTGGAAAAACAGCTTATTTATTGGTATTTTTCAGGCATTAGCTTTATTCCCCGGAATTTCAAGATCAGGCATGACAATTTCTTCTTCATTCATTTCTGGAATTAAAAAAGAGCAAGCATTTAAATTTTCATTCTTGTTATTTATACCTTTAGTAATTGGAGCTAACATTTTAGAGCTTGGTAATATGTATTTTTCATTATCATTATTAATAGCATTTGTTTTATGCTTTATATTAAGCTATTTATTTTTGCATTTATTATTCATAATTGTTAAGAAAAAGAAATTCTGGTTATTTTCTATCTACACTTTTATTCTTGCCTTAATAAGTTTATTTTTATATTTTAATTAGTCTTTACTATAGTGAAAAATAGTCAATGAATGATTTGCAACTACCCCTCTGCTGACCCCTCCATCTGAATGATTTACAATAATTTTGTCTCCTGGATGGGAATTTTCTGGGATTGCCTGGATTGACTCGCTTAAAATTTTCACAAGTTTTTGCCGGGAACTTCTTTTTCTAGAATTGGGAGCATTGAACTTTTGTCTAACTTCTCTTTCTAAATAGCCCCCACAATGCCTGCACGAAGGGTTTTTATCTTCTGAACTTCTAAGCAGGTATTCATCAGTTACCCCACATTTAACACATTTCATATCATATAAAGGCATGAATATTTACAAAAAGCAGGGTATTTAAGGATTATTACACTAAAACCTTTATTATTCATAACTTTTTATTTCACAAGTCAACCATTTATAAAGGCCTGTTTCTTAATATTAGTAATAAAACTAAGGGGAAGCTGTTAAAATTTATTAAAAATGGCAAAGAAAAGAAAATTTAAAGAGCTTAAAGGCTATTTAAAGGCTAAATGTGATGATTGCGGCAATTTAAGAAGACTTAGATGGTATGATAAGCAAGGTAACTATGTTTGCCAGAATTGCGGCCCAGATAAAGAATAATTCTAGAGATTTAAAAAATTGTTATTTCTCTGTTTACCTAAATCTCTTTTTTCTTTTTCTCTTATTTTTAAACCTTTTTTTATTAAATCTTCTTTTTCTCTTCTTATGAACCCAGGTAATTCTTGAACTCTTAAAATTTGGAGTTTCTACATGTTTTATATTATCATTTTTCCTGTTTACCTTGTCAAAAGAGCTGTAATCCTTGCTTCCAATTAAGTTAATAACTTTTCCTTCATTCCCCGCCCTTGCAGTTCTACCGATTCTATGAATATAATCTTTAGCATCTCTTGGGATACTGTAATTATAAACATGACTTACCCCTTTTACATCTAATCCTCTTGCAGCCACATCAGTGCAAACCAGAACAGTTGTTTTTTTGTTATGAAAATCACTTAAAACTTTATGTCTCTTGCCTTGAGATAAACCCCCGTGAATTTCAGCAGCATTAATATTCAAATTCTTAAGATTTTTAGCAATAAACTCTGTGGTTTTTCTAGTATTGCAAAAAACCATGACCAGATTACTAGACTCTTTTTTTAATAAGTGAACTAATAGCGAGAATTTCTTTTTATCATCAACATCATAATAAATTTGGGAAATTTTTTCAGGATCAACACGTTTTTCAGCTTCAATTTCAATAGGGTTATTCATATATTTATCAGCTAATGTGATAACTTCATTTGAAATAGTAGCAGAAAACAGCAAGGTTTGTCTTTTTTTAGGGCAATGTTTTATGATTTTCGATACATCATCTATAAACCCCATATCTAACATTCTGTCAGCTTCATCTAAAATTAAATATTTTATATTGCTTAAATCAATAGTTCTTCTCTGTAAATGGTCAAGCAATCTACCAGGGGTTCCCACAACAATATCTGCAGTTTTCAATTTTTTAATTTGAGGTTTAATAGAAACACCCCCATAAATTGATAAGACTTGCAAATTTTTATGTTTAGCATATTTATTAAACACTTTAGCTACTTGTTTAGCAAGCTCTCTTGTAGGGACTACTGTAAGTGATTGTACTGAATTGATTTTTTTGAATTTTTTAATTATCCCAGCTGCAAATGCAAAAGTTTTTCCAGAACCAGTTGCAGAGCTAGCTATAACATCTCTCCCTTTCAAAATTAAAGGGACTGTTTTTTTCTGTACTTCACTAGGTTTTAAAAATTTCTCAGCTTCAATAATTTTAATTATTGGCTCAGATATACCTATATCTCTAAATTGTTTCATTTTTACTAATAAATTAATAAACTAATACATTAAATCAAGAAAAAGTCTAATCTTTTTCTTCAACCTTAATAATCTAATTATTTCATTTATTTATCTTTTTATATAAATACTTCTTTAATTTGCCTTTTAAACCTATGCATTTTAAAAGATAAATCTTCATTTTAATTTTTTCTCTATCCACTTTTAACATTTTATTCTAATAATTTCAAAATTTCTTTTCTCAATTTCTTTATTTGCCCTATAATTTCTTTAGCCTCATTAACTGTAATTTCTTTATCATAATAATTTACAGAATTTCTAATCATTCTAATTTTATCAAATTCTTCCCCAATATTATTTTTATTCAAAATTTCTTTTAAAAAAGCAGTGTAACAGGCATGGTTGTAAATTTTATACCTGTGTTTAATTGATAAAGCTTCCAACAATTCTCTTAAAGAATCATAAGCTAATGAGAGTTTTGAAGAAGCAGTTACTCCATTTAATTCTAGTTTATCTGTTGATTTAATCCTTTTTTCACTTTTCCTTATTAACGATTCAATAAAATCTTCATCTTCTCTAACTTCCTTCACAATTCTTTTTTCACAACATTCTTTCCAATCCATTATAGTTCTAATCTTCCTTTTAAAACATATCCGTTAATTATATTATTTAATAGGTTTTTATCTTTAACTTCTTTTGTTGATTTAAACCAAAATATCTGAAATTCCCTCTTCAAATTTCTTTCAAATTTCTTAAAACTGATTTCTTTTTTTTCTCCGAATATAGCTAAATCAATATCAGAATCTTTTTTAGTTTCAGCTTTAGATAAAGACCCAAATAAAATTATTGTTGGATTCACTAATTTTTTATCAATTTCCATCATCATTTTATTTAATTTTTTTTCCCAGTATATCTTTGACAAATCAACAAATTTTTTACTTTCTTTATTTGCAAAAAATAATAGATAACCTTTATCTTTCTCTTTTTTTAACAATTTTTCTTTTTCATAATTCTTCAGTATTTTCGAAGCAGTAGGAGGACTAATTTTAATTATTTTAGCATACTCTCTAACATTAATCCTCCTATAACAATCTTCAAAAAAGGGTTTTAAATTGTTAATTATATTTAACATATGTTAATATTATTTAACAGGTGTTTATAAATCTTTCTGTCCCTATTTTGTCACTTCAGGCGAAGCTTTTTTTATCTTGAGTTTATAAACTTCTTGTAGATTATTATTTGGTATGGGTTGAGAATTAAGAGTGTTGATATTTCTAATTTGAAGAATATAATACAAATTTTGTATCTTAAAAAACTCATCCCTAGATTACAAAAGGGGTATACGCCCTGACCGTCCAGTAGCCCATCGTGGGTCAAATCAAGAGATGTTTCGTTTGTTTTTAATTTATTTAACATTACTACTACTGTTGCTCTCTTTCATTTATAAGTATTGTCGAGGTTTAGTAAATGGGTCGGAAAGGGCCTTATTCTCCAATCGAAACATTTATATACTTACACATATTACACATAATATAAATAAACTATAAGATATGAAAAATGGTGAACATAACTTTATCTGTACCAGAAGATTTGAAAAAGAAAATGGAAGAATCCAAATTCATCAATTGGAGCGAGGTAGCTAGAGAAGCAATTAGAGAAAGAATTAAGCAACTACAGATTTTAGATGCAATTGCAGACAAATCCAAGTTAACTAAAAAAGACGCAATAGAACTAGGTAGAAAGATTAAGAAAAGCATGTGGAAGAAATACAAAAAAGAAAAATAGACTAAAATGGAATTAGTAATCGACACTAATTGTTTATTTTCAGCTTTGATAAGTAAGGGCAAAAGTAGAGAGTTGATTTGCTCTTTTAAACATAAATTATATGCACCAGAAAATATTATAACAGAAATTCTTAATCATGAAAAAGAAATTATTAAGAAAGCAGGAATTTCTAAACAAGAATTTGAATTATCTATGAGTATACTCTCATCAAATATAGAGATTGTTCCTATTGAAGAGTTTGCTTCTTTTATTGATAAAGCAAAAGAGTTAGTGGCTCACGAAGAAGATTCCTCATTTATTGCTTTAGCCATGCATAAACAGCTTCCTGTTTGGTCTGATGATGCAAGATTAAAAGAACAAGAAGAAGTTAAAGTATATTCAACTACAGAACTAATTAAAAAGCTTAATTTATGATTTTATTTAGAAGAGCTTATAAAAAAGTTGGACAAATCCTGAACAAGAAAAAAACGCGCCCATCGAATATGCGCTGACCGTGCTACGCCCTGACCGGGAGTCGAACCCGGGTCTGGACCGTTCTGCTGAACTTTTTCAAAAGTTCAATCAAAACCCTTCTATTTTTTTTCTAGGTTTTGCTCGTAATCTTTTTTGAAAAGATTACTTCGACAGGGTCCGATGCTAGCCATTACACCACCAGGGCTGAGATTAGAGACAAGATATCCTTTTTTATGTCCATTCACTTGTCTCTGATTGAGGTGAGCCTTTAGATTAACCATTTTAATTTATTTTTATCTAATCTAAAGGCGAATTCAGTATAAAAATTAGTTTTGTTCTGCTTTTAAATCTTTCTCATTTTCTCGTTATGTTTAAAAACTCGTTGTTCTCTTTTTTAACATGAATAAAAAAGCAGGTAGCAGGTTTATATTTATACTATTTTTAATAGCAGTACTTGTTGCTTCATCATATTTTTTGTACTTAAAATTTTCTGATTTATATGCAAAACCAGTAAGATTTATAACACAAAATAAAACAAAGTTAAGGCAGAGCCAGAGCTTTTCTGGCCAGTTTCAATTCTACCCAAATATGAGGTTTGATAAAAGAAAATTAACATACAGTATAGATGAAACATGTTCAGAAGAAAAAAAAGAAAATGTTGAAAAAGCTTTGCAAAGATTGGAAAATGAAACTAACTTATTAAAGTTCTATCTAACAGAAGGGGAGCCAGATATTTTTGCAGAATGTGATGAATCAAAAGAAGAAGTATTGCCGGGAAAATACTTTATAGCTGGTGAAGGAGGTCCGACATCAATGATTAACACTTCAAGATTTTATGTTATTCAAAATGGCAAGATATTTCTTTTTTATAAGAAATCAGAATGTAAAAATTATAATGTGGAGTTGCATGAACTATTACATGTTTTTGGCTTCAAACATTCCCAAAACAAAAACAGCATAATGTATAATACCTCTTTCTGCGATCAGGTTTTAAATAATGACATAGTAGGCGAATTAAAAAGACTTTACTCAATTGAAAGCTTGCCAGATCTAGCTTTTACAGATATAACAGCTTCAAAAAAAGGAATTTACCTAAACTTTAACTTAAGCATTAAAAATACAGGTTTAAGCAAGGCTGAAAACACCACACTTTACTTGTATTCTGAAAATAAGGATATTGATAATTTTAATTTTAAAGATATAGATTATGGAGAAGGCAAGATTTTTGAAGCTGAAAACATAAGACTGCCTTCAAGAAACATTGAAAAGTTAATATTTAAAGTTTCATGTTTAGGGAAAGAGTTAAGCCTGGAAAATAACGAAATAAAGTTAAAACTTCCTTCTACCAGCTAATCGTTAGTATTTTAAATTACTCTTTCTATAATTATATATGGCAAAAAAAAGGCAGGATGAAAAACAGTCTGAGGATATTAACAGGAAAATAGCTGAAATTTTCTTTGAAATGGCAGATTTATACGAATTAAAAAAAGATAGATGGAAGCCCCAGGCATACAGATTAGCCGCCCAGACCCTACAGTCAGAAAAAGAGGTCCAAGAAATTTATGCAGAAAAAGGCAAGAAAGGTATAGAAAGATTATCAGGTATTGGTTCTGGAATAGCAAAGAAAATTATACAATATATTAATAAAGAGAAAATTAAAGAGTATGAAAAACTTAAAAAATCAGTTCCAAAAGGTTTAAATGAAATTATGTCAATACCAGGAGTAGGCCCAAAAACAGCATCTAAATTTTACAATAAATTAAATATTAAATCTTTAAAGCAATTAAAAAAAGCTGCAAAAGAAAATAAGCTGCAAAAACTGCCAAATTTTAAGAAAAAAGCTGAACAAAGAGTATTGCAAGGAATAGAAATTTTAGAGTCAAGAAAAGGCAGAATAAAATACAATAAAGCAAGAAAACTTGCCGATAAGATTATAAAAGAACTGGAAAAAATAAAGCAAGTTGAAGAATCTGTAGCAGCAGGCTCATTAAGGAGGAAAATGAAAACAGTGGGAGATTTAGACATTGTTGTAAAAACTGAAAAGCCGAAAAAGGCAGCTAAAAGAATTGTTAAAAAAGATTTTGTAAAAAAAGTTTTAGGCAAGGGCAAAGAAAAAGTAACAGTAGTAACAGATGGGATACAGGTAGACATAAGATTTTTCAACAAAGACAATTTTGGCTCAGGATTATTGTATTTTACTGGTGACAAGCAACATAACATATGGCTGAGAAAAAAAGCTATAAAAAAAGGCTATAAGTTAAGCGAGTATGGTTTATTTAAAGGTAAGAAAAGAATTGCTGGAAAAACAGAAAAAGAAATTTACAATAAATTAAATATTAAAATGCCTAACCCTGAAAAAAGGGTAGGCAAAACTAAATAAAGAAAAGATAAAAAATAGTAGGTGTCTTAAGAATGAGACTTAAATATAAATTGCTGGAATCAAGGTTTACTAGTAATTTCCCTAAAGAACCTTCATGGTTCTTTGGGCTACGAAAATCTTCAAAAGATTTTCGCGGTTTTGAAAAATTAGGCGGGAGGTTTGTAGAATGACAGAAGAAGTAAGTACCGGAGGGACAAAAAAATTTGTAAGGCCTAAGGGTTATAAGGTAGAAAGAGACCCAGAGTTAGAAAAAAGTATTGATGAAGCATATAAACAGGCAGAAGAAAGAAAAAGAAGAGAGAGAAGAAACAAAATAATCATCATTTCCATTACCTTATTATTGCTAATAGCAGCAACAATAACGATAGTTTTATTAACTTAAAATAGTATTTTAAATAACTTAAAAAAGGAGGTAAAATGACACCAATTGAAATAATGGCCTTAATTTTAGCTATAGTTGTTATAGTTAAAATTGTTGTCTTGTTAGTAAAACCAAAAGCATGGATGAACATAGTAAAGCCTTTATATAGAAAACCGGCAATTTTAGGCATCGCTTCACTAATCTTAGCAGCCCTTTCTTTAAACTACTTATTAAAAGAGTTGACAATAATTCAGATAGCAGCAGCAATGTTGTTCACAGCTTTGTTAGCAGCAATTACTCTTGCTTCTTACTCAAGAGAGGTTTTAGAGTTTGCAGAAAAGTTGATAGATGAAAATGTAGTAAAGAAGGCGTGGCTTTCAATAGTTATTTGGATCGCTCTAGCTGGCTGGATTTTGTACTTGCTATTTGTCTAAACTTCTCTTTTTTTTATTTTTATTGGTTTCTATTATCTACAAAAAAATTATCCCACCTCAATTCTTACAACTTCCCTGCCCCCACCCAAACGAGTAAATATATCTTCACAAGAAGAAATAGCTTTAATTATCCTGTTCCTTACTCTTTTTCCAGTTCCAGGAACATCATAAAGATCAAATTTAACAATTCCTTCAAAGTTATTTATTTCATAGTTGGCTTTTGATTTATCTAAGCTTTCCTTAATAGAGTTTAAAACAGGAATCTCCATTTTTCCGTAATCTGAAATAGACTCTCCCCGATATTCAAAAGGCAGAATTACAGAAGTTTCATCTTCCTGAGTAGATATCAAAACTCTTGTTCTTTTTTCATCGAATCTTTCTTCTAAATCTTTTTTTGTTTCTGTTACTCCTTTGTCTTTTTCTTTCATTCTCTCAATTTTTTCCAATAGTTTTTCAGCTTCAGGATTAACTGCAACATAAGGGTTATTTTCAGCTATTTCATTTGCTTGTCTTGCCGCTTCTATTTTGTCTTTCATTTCTTGATATTCATCAGTCTCTTCTATTGGTGTGTGGTCCAAAACTTCCGCTTCTAATTCTTCAGTATTTATTCCATATATCTCGCTAGCAGTTTCTATTGTAGTATCATAAAACTCTACAAATCCTGACCACGACTTAGTTTCTCTGGCTACTGTCTCAGAAACAAAGTCTCCCACATCTGAAGGATGAGAAGCCCTTTTTTCAGCATCCTTTAATTTTGCTTTTAAAGTTGCCACTTCATTTTTATGTATTCTTTTTGTACCTTTCAATTCTTGTTCAAGACTAGAAATTTGCCCTTTTTGTCCCCTTATCTGCTCTCTTTGGTCTATAACTCTCTGTTTTAATCTCCAATAGTCTTCAGGAACGTGATTAGAATTTTCTTCTTCTCTTTCCTCTTGGTAGTCAATATTATAGGGAATTTCTATGTGTTCCAATATTCCTCCCAACCTATCTTTTTCAACGTTCCCCTCAATATAAACAATATGGCGAGTATTATCAAGTTTTACGAGAGCATTGATATCCGCCTGTCTAAATGCACTTTTTATTCTATCTCTTATTCGATTTGCCCCGCCTTCTTTTGCTTTTCCTTTTAGGGTTATACTTGCTTTCATCTTCTCTCTAGACATTCAAGTATTTTTAAATATTTTTATTCTAAGAAACATATTTTCAAAAAATTTATAGAATCTTGTTCAAGATAAAAAGTCCCCGCACCTGGATTCGAACCAGGGATCTTCCGGTTTCAGCATTTGGCTTGTCAGGCTTCATATTATCCTTATAGGAAAAATCCACCCTAGATTTTCTTCCAAGTTTTTTTATCCAGGTTTACTCCTACGATCCTACGACCAGGTTTGGCCGTAGCCTTTTTGAAAGGCTACTTCTACAGCCAGACGCTCTAGCCACTGAGCTATGCGGGGATGTCTTTACTTATTTTTCTACTTATTTAAACATTATGTTCTTGTGCCACTTGTTCTAATGTGCCTTCTTCTTTTCTAAGTCTTTGTATTGTTTTTCTTAGCTCACAATTTTCAACTTTTTCTTTCCTACTTTCTTTTGGAAGTTTTTCACATTTACATGGCTCATAAATAGCATATCTGCTATTTATATAAAAACACATTCCATCGACATAGTTTTCACAATTAATAGACATTTTAACCCTAAACTTATTTAAAAATAGAGCATCAACTATTCAAAATAAAAATCCCAAAACAGGAATTTTAGCTGAGACATATTAATTTAAAGAAAAGACATTTTTTAAATCTTTTCAATTCTTTAAATTTTTAAATCCCTGTTGTTTATATTTAGTATGGAATGTAAAAAAGAAAAAAATTTGGAAAATTGCAATTGCACTTATAGTTGTAGTAAAAAAGGCATATGTTGTGAATGTTTAAGATATCATTTAAATATGAAAGAACTGCCTGCTTGTTGTTTTCCAGATGATGTAGAAAAAACATATGACAGGAGTTTTGAGAAATTTGCCAGGCTTGTGAATAAGGGCAAGATATGAAGATAAAAAACTATCAGTTCGGAAAAATAGAGATAGATGGCAGGACTTACAAGAATGACTTAGCCATATTTTCAGACCATATTGAAAAGAATTGGTGGCGTGATAAAGGGCATTTATTACAAGTCCAGGATTTAGAAAAAGTATGGAGGGAAAAACCAGAAAAACTAATTATAGGCCAGGGAGCTTATGGATTAATGAAAATAGATAGACAAGTAGAAAACAAATGCAAAAAAATGGGCATCAAATTAATAGCTAGGAGGTCAGATAAGGCATGTCAAGAATATAACTCAAGCAATAAAGAAAATACGGTTCTTGCCATACACTTAACATGTTAACTTAACCATATAAATCATTAAAAAACCAAATAGTTTAGTTCAATATGGAAGAAAATAAAGAATCTATGGAAGGAGAATTTGGAACCTCTTTAGCCCTTTACCACGAAATTGTTGACCAAAATGAAGAAGGGGTTGACTGGGGAAGAGTTTTAGAATTGGGTTCTCAAATGGAAGAGGGGAGAATACTAAAAAGTTTGTATGCCAAGGTGCTTCGATGGATATTTAGTGACGGTATTATTCTACCTAAATCAAAAGAAAATCCTCAGGAATTATGGGGAATAGGTTTAGAGGGAAAAGTGGTTTTAGAAGCCAACCTTGCCATACCTGAAGAAGACAGGATTTATTTCCATACAAGGTTAGAAGGTGCCCAAAAATACCTAGATGAACTTAAGTCTAAAGATAATAGTTATAAGGATTATGAGGTTATTCAAGTAAGTAATAAGCCTAAAAGATATTAAAATATTAATAAGAATTAAAAGGCCTGAGCATTATAATTCTAAGATGATTGAAGAAGTTAAAGAGTGGTATTCAAGAGAGGTAAGGCCTTTTTTGGAAGGTCTGGCTGAAGGTAGGATAATTGATGTCTTAGATGTCCTTAGGGGTAAATATTCCAGGAAAGGGAGAGAGGAGATTAGGAAGTTAAGAGGTTATGTTTCTGAGGTAGAAGAGGAGAAAGAAAGGCAGGCAAGAAAATTCCACCATAAGGTTAGAGATTTAAGAGAAGAGTTAAATGAGAAAGATGAAACTATAGAGAGGCAAGGAAGCAAAATTAAGGGGCTTTCGGGATTGGTAGAGCAATACGAGAAAGAGATTGAGGATTTTAGTAAGGCCGGAGAAAGATGGAGGGAAAAAGAGGAGGGGGCAAGGAAGTATAGGGATGAGGTAGATAGGAAGAGGTTAGAAATTATGTTGGGTGGGGAAAAAGGGTTGAATCGGGAGATTCAAAATAAGCCTTATTTTTCCACAGTCATAGTATACGGCCCTGACGTGGGAAAAACAGAGAGGCCAGAGCTAAACTTCTCCCAGATTAACAGGGCTGGAAGGAAGGTGTTGAAGGGGGAAGGATTTCAGCCGGAGGAATTCTTGAAAAAAAATAAAAGCATTATAAAGAAGGCCATAGAAGAATTACATCGAGGCTATGGGGATAGTCATAGATTCGAGGTTGGGCCAACCCATTCCCAAAGGTTGGATGAACACTCTTGGATTACGCCGCAAGCGGCGGCGTCGCTGTCTGAGGACCCGGCCGACTCCCGGCCC
>CAZAAB010000016.1:0-11300 GCA_964483015.1 Candidatus Woesearchaeota archaeon
ATCAAGAACTTTCATATTTTTTTTCTTTTTATCTAAATATTTTTCTAAAACAGATGATAAAAAATAACTGTCTTTTCTTGGCTTATACATTTTAATATGTAGAGAATAATCTAGATAAAAAATCAATGATCTGGTCTTTAAAAACTAAACTTATAATTAAAAATGCCAAAAGTATTAAGAAAATAGATAATAAAATAATTATCATCTTATTGCTTGATTTCTGAGTTTTTTGCTTATTATTCTGTGGTGGTGGTGGAATTTCTCCAGATGGGCTTGGCAAAGGCTTAAATCTTGTTCCCTTTCTAACATTTCTTTCATCAATTGAAGAAGCAGCTTCATTAACTTCTTGTGAAGAATATCCCGCATTAATAAAGGACTGTTTAGCCTGCTGTAATGAGAAGCCTCTGGCCAAAGCTTGTTTTAGACCTCCAAAAATATCCTCTTTTGTTCCCATCACAAAAGCAAGAAAGAAAGGTTTAAATATTTTTACAATTCTAAAATTTGTTGGTCTTGCATAATGTGGCAGTCTTTGCCTAATGTATATCCCATTTCTGAAGCAAGCTCAGCAAGGCCTGAAAGTTTAGGCAGGTCTCCATGTGCAGGAATTAAATGTTCTGGATTTACCATATTTATAAAATCACGTAAATCTTCCCTGCCTGCATGCCCTGAAACATGAACATCGTTAAAAATTCTGACTCCTTTTTGCTTCAATCTCTTTTCCATCTGCCCCTTATTTGCTATATTAATTTTAGCAGGTATTGTTGAAGATGAAAAAATAACATGGTCATTTTTATCTAACTTATATGGCAAATCCTTTCTTGAAATTCTTTCTAACACAGAGCCAGGTTCTCCCTGATGACCAGTACAGACAATTAAATAATCTTTTTTATTTTTACTTGCTTTTTTTAAAATTTTTTGAACCTCTTTCCTGTATGAATAAAGCTTTACCTTATTTGCAAAAGGGCATAACTTTTCTTTCTTAGCTGATTCAACATACTTTCTTAAACTTCTCCCAATAAAAATTATTTTCCTATCAAGTTTCTTCCCTATATCTACAATACTTTTTAATCTTGCAATATGAGAAGAAAAAGTTGAAACTATTATTCCTGAGTTTTTATTTTCAACACCTAGCAAAACATCCTCAAGAAGGCTTTTAGCAACTTTTTCACTTGGGGTTTTTCTTTCTTTAGCAGAATATAAACTCTCAACAATCAAAGCTTTAACGCCTTTTTTTCCAAGTCTTTTAATGGCCTTATAATTCGGCTTTTTACCCAGCTGTGGGGAATTATCAAACTTAAAGTCATTTGCATATAAGATGACTCCTTCGTCAGTATGTAATGCTATTAAAGAGCACTGTAATGTTGAATGAGTTATGTTGATAAACTCTACTTTATATTTTTTATTCCTTCCCTTAATATTGTAAGAAGAATTTGGCTGTATCTTTTTTATCTTATTTTTAATCTTAACTTTTTCATCTTTTGCTATTTTCTTCAAAACTCTTATAGTAAAGGGTGTTGCCATAATTTCTGCATTTTTGTAGTTTCCTGATAAATAAGGAATAGCGCCAACATGGTCTAAGTGAGCATGTGAAATAAAAATACTTCTCACTTTTTTTCTCACACTCTCTTTTTTAAGAATTTTATCGTCAGGAACAGCATCAATACTTCTTAAAAAGCTTTCATTCATTTTATGATTGTTTCTTTCTTCTAATTCTACTATTGCGGGAAGATAGAGACCGCAATCAAAAACAAAAGCATCATCTTCTGTTTCAACTGCTGTCATATTCTTACCTACTTCATTGTAACCGCCAACTGAATAAATTTTCATAATAATAAGAAAAACAAGGGGTTTATATAATTAATTGCCAAGTAAAAGAAACATTTAAAATAAGCCCCTAATTAGTATTGAGATGACAAAACAAAAAAGAAAAAGAGAGAAAAGTTTGAAAAAAAACATGAAAGAAAGAAAAAGATACTTGCTATTAAAAGATAAAAAAGGGGTAGAACAGGCTATTCTTGAATATACTGGCATTTTAGGCTTTTCTAAATCTTCTCCTCAATGGGTAAAAAACAAGATACTTGCTATAAACAGGAGACAATTAAATGATGTTAAGGCAGCATTAGAGTTAAAAAATATTGAAATCAAGAAGGTTTCTGGAACATTAAAAGGTTTAGAAAAATAAAAACAAAACCTTTAAAAACCCTTCGTACTTTTTGTTTTTTGCAGAGGAAAAGAAAAAATGAAAAAAAGATTATCCTCTTTTTAAATAAAAATTAATAAAATTAAATTGAATATGTAAAATGGTGAACGGAAGTATAGATGTTCAAAATAAAGCCATGGGCTATGACAGGACTGCTACTATGTTCAGTCCAGACGGAAGGCTTTTACAAGTTGAGTACGCAGAAAAAACAGTTAGGTTGGGTTCTGCAAGTATAGGCATAGTTGCTAAAGACGGCGTAATTATAATTGCTGACAGAAGGACAAGAGATAAATTATTAGTAGATGATTCAGCCAATAAAGTTTATGAGATTGATGAACATATTATGGCTTCAGCAGCAGGAATTTTGTCTGATGCAAAAGTTTTAATTGAAAAAGGACAGGTTACTGCTCAACAGCATCGGGTTACTTATGATACTGGAGTTGACGTAGAATCAATAACAAAAGAAATTTCAAACCTAAAACAACTTTCAACACAGTATGGGGGTTTAAGGCCTTTTGGTGTAGCTGTTATGATTGCCGGGATAACAGGAGAAAAAGGAAAATTATATGTTTCTGATGTTACTGGGAATTATTTTGAGTACAAAGCAAATGCTATTGGAGAAAATGATGAAAAAATAAAAGAGAAATTAAGAGAGAAATATAAAGACAACATATCAACAGAAGATGCTATTTCTTTGGGGTTGAATATTTTTAAAAAAATTCTGGGAAAAAATTTTGAATTAGATAGGTTTGATGTTGGGATTATTGAAAACAAAGAAAAAAAGTTAAGAATTGAAAAAAAAGATAAATTAAAAAAATATATGAAATAAAGATTATAAAATGAGTAAAGAAGTAGAAGCTAGGAAAAAAATTGATGGCAATAATTTTGAAATTCTCGTTGATGTTGACAAGGCATTACAGTTAAAAGATGGTATTGATGTTAATATAGAAAATGTTCTGATTGTTGATGAGGTATTTAGCGACGCAAAAAAGGGAGAAAAAGCACCCTCTTCAAATTTAGAAAAAGCTTTCGGAACTACCGATGTGAGGAAGATAAGTGAAAAAATAATAAAAACTGGTGAAATTCAGCTTCCTGCAGAATACAGGAAAAAGAAGTTAGATAAGAAAAAGAAACAAGTTATTAACTTTATTGCCAGAAATGCTGTAAACCCTCAAGACGGGAAACCCCATTCAGAACAAAGAATTGAAAGTGCTATTAAAGAAGCTGGAATTAATATAGAAAATAAGCCAATTGAAAAACAGATTGATGATATAATGAGTAAATTAAAAGAAGTTCTTCCTGTTAAAATAGAAACAAAAAAACTAAAAGTGAACGTTCCTGCTACACATACAGGAAAAATTTATGGAATGTTAAAGGAGTACAGCAAAGAAGAAAATTGGCTCCCTAACGGCAATCTTGAATGTGTTATAACAATACCTGCAGGATTAGAAATGGAATTTTATGATAAACTAAATAAATCAACTAAGGGTTCAGCAGTAGTTGAAGAAGAAAAATGAAAGAAGAAGAAAGAAAAATAGCTATACCTGGAGAAACAATAATCTCTGGTAAAAACTATTTGCCAGGTGACGGCACAAGAAGAGAGGGAAACGATATTGTAGCCGGAAAATTTGGCTTATCAGATGTTTCAGGACAGTTAGTCAAAATTATTCCTTTATCTGGGATTTATATGCCTAGAACAGGAAATACTATCATTGGCAGGGTCAGAGATGTAACATTTAATGGATGGCTTATTGATGTCCGAAGTCCTTACTCATCTTTCCTTTCTGTTTCTGAATGCTCTAAGTACATTAAAGGAGACTTGACAGAGCACTTTGATATTGGAGATATGATTAATTGCAAAGTCATTTCAGTTAAAAGAAAGGGGATTGACTTAACTATTAAAGGGAGAGGGTTAGGAAAAATAGACAGGGGATTAATTATGTATATAAATAGTAACAAGGTCCCAAGAGTTATAGGAAGAGAAGGAAGTATGATTAAATTAATAAAACAAGAGACTAACTGTAAAATCAATGTTGGACAAAATGGTGTTGTCTGGATATCGGGAGAAAACATTAAAGGCGAGTTAAAAGCAAGAGATGCTATAAAATTAGTGGTAAGTAAAAGTTATATTAAGGGTTTAACTGATGAAGTTAAAAACTTTTTTAAAAAAAATAAAGATGAGAAATAAAAATGGCTTATAAAAAAAGACTTGACGGAAGAGGATTTGAAGAACCAAGAGAAATGGAAGCTGAAGTGGGGATTGTCAATAAGGCTGATGGTTCAGCAATGTTCAGGTTTGGGAACACTATAGCTATTGCTTCTGTGTTTGGACCTAAACCATTGCATCCCCAACATTTGCAAAATCCAAGCAAGGGTTTGATAAGATGCCATTATGACATGCTTTCTTTTTCAGTAAAAGACAGGAAAAGACCAGGACCCTCAAGAAGGAGTCATGAAATAAGCAAGGTTACTGAGTGGGCATTATCTTCAGTAGTTAACTTAGAAGATTACCCAAATACAGTTGTTGATATACATATAAAGATTCTACAAGCAAATGCCTCAACAAGATGTGCAGGTATAAATGCTGCTGCTCTTGCTTTAGCTCAAGCAGGGGTTTCAATGAAAGAGCTTGTTTCCAGCATATCAATAGGAAAATTAGACAATAAGCTTGTTGTAGACCTGACTAAGGAAGAAGAAGATTATGATAAAGGAGAAGGGGCTACAGATATTCCTTTTGCTTTTTTATCAAAAAGCAAAAAAATTTCATTATTTCAAATGGATGGAAATATTAAACCAAAAGATTTGAAGAAAAGTATAGAGTTAGGTAAAAAAGCAAGTGATAAGGTTTATGCTGTGCAAAAAAAAGCATTAGAAAATTTAGGAGAATAAAAATGGAAATTTCAAATTTGATGAAAAGGAAAATAAAACAAATATTAAGTGAAGGTAATAGACTTGACCATAGAAAGCTTGTTGATTTTAGAGATATTAAAATAGAGACTGGTATTAGCAAAAATGCAGAAGGTTCAGCAAGAGTCAAGTTAGGAGAAAGCGAGGTTATAGCAGGAGTTAAGGTTGATCTAGCAGAGCCTTATCCAGATAGTGAAGATGAAGGCACTTTAAAAACAGTTGCAGAACTTTTGCCTTTATCATCCCCAGAATTTGAGCCAGGACCCCCAGGGATTGATGCAATTGAAATAGCAAGGGTCGTAGATAGGGGCGTCAGAGAATCAGGTTTTATAGATTTTAAAAAATTGTGTATAAAAAAAGGAGAAAAAGTTTATCAGGTTTTTCTTGATATCTACTCAATCAACAATGACGGCAATCTAATTGATGCAAGCTTTTTAGCTGCAATCGCAGCATTAAAGACTGCAAAAATGCCAAAATATGATGAGAAAAGAGAAAAACTGGATAAAGAAAATTTAGATGGCAAAATCCCCTTAACTGATATGCTGCCTGTAAATATTACTGTTTATAAAACAGGAAAAAAAATGATAGTTGACCCTGTTGGTGAAGAAGAAGAGGTAAGTGGGGCAAGACTTTCTGTTGAGGTTAGTGGCAGTGGGAAAGATGTTAAGATTAATTCTATTCAAAAAGGTGAAGAAGAGCCATTGACTGAAGAAGAAATCAGTAAAATGATAGATATAGCAGTTGATAAAAGCCAAGAAGTGAGAAAAGAATTAGAAAAAGGCTTGAAGAAAAAATGATAGCAAGAGAAGAATATACTAAATATGAAAAAGCGAGAATTCTTGGGGCAAGGGCACTACAAATAGCTATGGATGCCCCCTTGCTTTTGAAAATAAAAAAAGAAAAGCTGGAAAATATTCAGTATGACCCCTTGAAAATTGCTGAGTTAGAGTTTAGCGAAGATGTTCTTCCTATCACTGTTAAGAGGCCGATGCCAAAAAAAGTTGAATCAAAACTGAAAAGAGAAAAAGAAGAAAAAGATGTTGAGAAGAAAAAAAAGGAGCAGGAAGAGAAAGAAGAAAAAGAGATAAAAGAAAGTGGCGAGATTATGGAGCTTGCGAAATCTGATGAACAGGTAGATGAACAAGAGGCAAAAAAAAGCGGGGCAACTGCATAAATCAAATACTCAACATATTTCTTAAACAAAAATTAATAAGGTTTTTATACTTGCTAAGATTTTTACTATTATGAAAATAAAAGAAGTAAAAGCTAAGATAATTAAAAACTCAAGATGTGAAAAAACTATCGAAGTTTCAGTAAGGACTGAACATGGCTTATTTTCTTCTTCAGCCCCTTCAGGAAAATCAAAAGGGAGAAATGAGAAAAAATATTATAAAAAGACAATTGAAAAAGAGATTGAAACTATTGTAAATTTATCTGAAGATATTTCTAAAATTGATATTAATGATTTTAAAGATTTAAATAAAATTGAGATTGTTACAAACCTGGGCAGTAATTCTTTATTTGCATTAGAAACAGCAATATTAAAGGCTTTGTCTTTAGAGCAGGGAAGAGAATTGTGGGAAACTATTATGGCGGGGGTCGGGGGCAATGCTAAGAAAAACGCTGAAAAATTCCCTTTTCCAGTTGGAAATTGTATTGGGGGAGGATTGCATACTAAGAAGAATAAAAAGCCTGACTTTCAAGAGTTTTTATTTATACCAAAGACTGGGAATTTTTCAGATAATCTTTTTCTTTTAAATAAGGCTTATGAAAAATGTGAGGAAGAGTTAAAAGTTAGAAAAGTTAAACAAGGAAAGAATGATGAAAATGCCTTAAACACTTTCTTGACAAATGAAGAGGTTTTAGAGATTATGAAAAAAGTGAAAGAAGAGTTAGAAAATGAGACTGGCAAGAAAATTGCAATTGGTATTGATGCTGCTGCCTCAACTTTTTTTGATGGGAAATATGTTTATAAAAATAAGAAGAAAAAATTAAATAAAAAAGAACAAATTGAGTATATTTTAGATTTAGTTGACAAGTTTAATTTAGATTATGTTGAAGACCCCTTAAATGAGGAAGATTTTCAGGGTTTTTCAGAGTTAAGAGATAAAATGGTTAGAGCAAGACCTACCTCTGTCATTGTTGGAGATGATTTAACTGTAACAAGATTAAAAAGGTTTGAAAAAGCATTAAATGAAAAAAGTATAAATGCTATAATAATAAAGCCGAATCAGGTTGGCAGCTTAATTGAGGTTGCTAAAGTTGTTAAAAAAGCTAAAGAAAATTCAATTAAAACAGTTTTCTCACATAGATCAGGAGAAACTTTAGATTGTTCTCTTGCTGACTTGGCTTTTGGGTTTCAAGCTGATTATGTTAAGACAGGTGTAAAAGGCAGAGAAAGGAAAGTAAAATTACAGAGATTAGAAAAAATTGAAAAAAGCTTGAAAGAGAAAAATTTATAAGTCCTTTTTTATTGACTGAATAATGAAAAGAGGTATATTATTAGTATTGTTCTCAGTAATTGCCCTATTTTTATTTCTATCTACTCCAATAGTCTCTGCTGGGTGGCTTAGTGATCTATGGGATAAAATAAGTGGGAGCCCTCAATTAAGTCCTTCTCAAGAGGTAGACAATGCCATGTATATCTCTGATGTTGAAGGCACTGATTTTTCTAAGACAGGTGTTTCTATGCATATTTATTTTGTTTATAATAATGAGTCAACTTTAAGGGCGGGATATACCAACACCTTTACTGGAAAATATGTGGATGAAAATAGCATTTCCAGCCCAGAGATTATGAGGATTTCTTTTCATAGTACCAGTGATGAAAAAATAGAATCTCAAAAAATAAATATTGAAACAGATAAGGGAAATATAAATGTAGCTATACCTAATTTAGATCTTAAATGTAAAAAAGTTTTTTATGTAGACAAAAACGGCACTACTTACTGGAAATACAAAGATAAAAATAAGTGCCCTCTTGACTTAAACAGTTACTATAGCCTTGAAGAAGCATTTTCCCAAGAAAATATAGCTGCAGAAAATTATGGTGGATGGAGTGAAAATACTACTTGCACTGATACTTGTAATTCATTGAGTTATGAATGTGGAACCTGGACAATATGTGGCAGTGAGAAGAATTGCGGAAATTGTTCTACAGGAGAAATTTGTGAAGATGGTAAATGTATTAAAGAAACAAATGTGACTTGCAATGATAGTGATGGTGGTAAAAATTATTATGAGAAAGGGGCTTTAAAGTATGATGGTTTTAAAGGAAATGATTATTGTGTGAAAAAGTCCTGGAATGGCAGTGAATATCCTTTAACAGGAGAAGTAGTAGAGTTTTACTGTTTAGAGAAGCCTGATGCCCAAGGCAATATGCACAGTAGTATTAAATACAAATGCCCAAATGGTTGTGAAGATGGTAAATGTATTAAAGAAACAAATGTGACTTGCAATGATAGTGATGGTGGGATTAATATTTATAGAAAAGGTAACAATGAGAGATGTCTTGAAGTGCCGTATGGAAAAATCGTACTTGAAGAATATTATTGTCCAGAAGGGGCGAAGGAACCCCATATTTTACAAATAGATTGTTCTATGGGATGTCAGAACGGTGCTTGTATCGGAGAAGAAAAAAAGCTTCCTGATTGTGTGGATAGTGATGGCAAGAACTATTACCGAAAAGGGATTACTAAAGGTCCAAAATATACTGGGAAAGAAAAAGATTTAGTTAATGCCAAAGAATATCAAGATGAATGTCATATTAAAGGAGAAATAAATCTTCTTGAATATCGTTGTAAAGATGGATTGGTTGTAGCTGAAGGTTATTCCTGCCCAAATGGCTGTGAAGATGGGGCTTGTATACCTAAAAATGCGTCAGAAGAAGTATGCCAGAAATTAATTTCAAATCCAATTCTAACAAAAAAAGTTGGAAGTTATATTTTAGAAAAGAGTATAACGTATCATAGTAAATATCCTGATTTTGGTCCTGCAACAATAACAGAACTAAAGTATGACAGCGATGAAATTCCTGGAGAAATATTTGTAGAGATTGTGGTTTTAGATAATGAAGAAAGAAAGATAAAAGATACAGAGTGGCTAAAGGAAGTTAAAGAAGATTCTTTGTGGGGAGGTAAGAATATATGGGCAGATGGTGAAGAACAATGGTATTATATGATGAAGTACGACGAGGCTTATTCTATATGGTATAATAAAAATGTTTTAGTATTAATAGTTGAGAGCGGTGGGCAAGAAGAAGAAAAAATCAATGAAATTCAAGAGTTTGTTGATAAAATAAAAGATAATGAGTTTGGGTATGTGAATAAGTATGAGTCTTCATGGGAATTTCATGATCTAATTCAAAGATATATCCGAACCTGCCCTTCTACAGTTTACGAGCCTTGTTGGCCTTATTGGGAATACAAAATAGAGCCAGTGATATGTCCTCCTCACGGAGAACAAACAGAAATATGGAGAGATGCAAATAAGTGTACTGAAAAAATAGAAGAAAGAACTATCCTTTGTTCTCCTGGTATATGTGCGGGATGTTACGTTGCTAGGTGGAGTGGTGTAAGAGATAATATTTGTATACCTTACGGTACTAGATTAATGTTTGAGGAAAATGATGTTCTTCAAGCTTATGAAACTGAGATGAATAGAGAGACAGAAGAGTTTAAAGTAACGATAAATAATGATTATACGGCTTTAATTAAAGTTGTTCAGAATATCACAGAAGACGATGTAACATTAGAGGTTGATGGAGAGGTGTATGATATAACTGTGGGAGAATCTAAAGTGATATATGAAGGTAGAGATTATGATATCACAATCAGAGATGGAATTTATGAAAAAACTGTTTCTATCAGAATAAAAGATATTGTTTATTCTGAAGATCCTAATAAAAGATATATTGAAGCTGTATTTATTGATAACTACCCTGCATATTGTAATTATGATGGCAGAATAAAACAGCAGAAAACAAAAGACTATCGGGGAAACTGGGCTTCCTGCCAAAATAACTTTGAGTGTGAAAGTAATTTTTGTTCAAGTGGCGAGTGTATAGGAATTAGTAATATGATTAGTCAGGCAGGCGAATTTAAAAGTCTTGGAGCGAGAATTGTATGTAGACTTGCCCAGTTGTTTGGCATTAAAGATTATAATGATTGTGTTGTTGGCTTTTTAGGAACAGATTATGTGGCTGCAAAAGCTGGCGGCGGGGGTGGTGGTGGGGCCAGTAATACAGGGCCTCCAATGCCATAACAATTATGAGAATGAAATTCCTTAAAATTTTTTTTATAATTTTCTTAATTCTTTTTATTAACTTAGCTTCAGCTAGAATCTTTGTTGAAGAAAACAGGCATTATGTAGAGCAAGATTTAGAAGAAGGCTGGAATTTAATTGCGGGTATAAGTTTTTCTGAAAATCTTCATGAAAACAGTGAACTAAATTTAAACCATATTTTTTCAGTATATTACTATGACGCAGAAAATAAAAAAAATATTGAGATCAGACCTATATATAGTGCAAGAGATATAAACCCCTTAATTTTATATGGGAATGCTTTTTGGGTGAATCTTATTGAAACAGGAAAAATAGTTTATAGAGTTTCCCCATCTTTTATAAACAAAATTGATGAAAATAAAAAAATGTATTCTGGATGGAATTTGATAGCTATAAACGAAGAAATATATGGGAAATCTTTAGAAGAATTAAAAGGAAATTGTTATATAACAAATGCTAAGTTTTGGGATTCTAAAAAGCAAAAATGGGAAGAATTAGATTTAAATGGGAAGATTAATTTTAAGTCAAAAGATACTCTCACTGGAAAAGGTATAGGTATTAAAGTTAAACAAAACTGTAAAATTATAGACGGAAATAGTGGAACAATAAATTATGATTCCGAAAGTGGTTCTTCAAGCAGCTCAGATATTTCCCCTCCCTCAGAAAGTTTGTCTAATGAGGATTATGAATCTAATGATGATGAATCTAATTCAAATACAGGTCAAGAAACACAACAAAATAAGTCAAGCAGATTGGATTCAAAAATTTTAAGTTATACCCAGGAAAACAAAACTTATTTTATTTTCGGGGCAATTCTTATAATAGTTATTTTTATTGTTGTCTTATTAGCTCTTATCATTTTGCGTAGAAGAAAACAAAAAACAAAATCAATAGAGAATAAGAGAAAAGC
>CAZAAB010000017.1:0-11236 GCA_964483015.1 Candidatus Woesearchaeota archaeon
ATCAGGTTGTGAATGTGAAGTTTGCAAGAAATATAATAAAGGAATTTTAAGTAAATGTGGGGAAAAACCAATAAAATAAAAAAAGATTTTGAAAAATGAAAAGGATTTATCTTGATAATGCTGCCACTACAAAAGTAGACGAGAAAGTAGTTAGAGAGATGGACAGGTATCATAGCAAGATTTATGGAAACGCTTCATCCCAGCATCAAAAGGGCCAGGAAGCAAAGTTTGCTTTAGAAAATGCGAGAAAGATTATTGCTAAAAAAATAAATGCTAAGCCAGATGAAATTATTTTTACATCTGGAGGCACTGAATCAAATAATCTGGCATTAAAGGGGTTGGCTTTTATGGATGAAAAGAAAACTAATAAGAAGAGGCATTTAATAGTTTCAAAAATTGAGCACGATTGTGTTTTAAATGCCTCAAAATGGCTAAAAAATAAAGGCTGGAAAGTAACTTATTTGGATGTTGATGAGAATGGTTTTATTAATCCAAAAGATTTAGAAAAATCCATTACAGAGGATACTTTCTTAGTTTCAATAATTCACGGAAATAATGAGATAGGTACAATTCAAAATTTGAAAAAATTGGGAAAAATATGCAAGGAAAATGATGTATTATTCCACACTGATGCTTGTCAAAGTTTTACAAAGACTTTATTAGATGTGAAAAAGCAGGGTTTAGATTTAGTTACTTTAAATGGGCATAAAATTCACGGACCTAAAGGTGTAGGGGCTTTATACATTAGAGAAGGTATTGAAATTACTCCAATACAACATGGGGGAGGTCATGAATCTGGTTTAAGGAGTGGTACAGAAAATGTTCCAGGAATTGTAGGTTTTGCAGAAGCTGTAAAACAAGCTAATAAAAAAGATGTGAAAAAAATGAGAAAATTAAGAGACAAATTAATTCAAGGTTTAGAAAAAATTCCGGGGGGCGAATTAAATGGGCCTCGAGAAAATAGGTTGTGTAATAATGTCAATTTTATTTTTCAGGGGGTGGAAGGAGAAGCAGTTGGCGGCTTACTAGATGCTGAAGGTATTCAAAGCAGTACAGGTTCTGCATGCTCTTCAAAATCATTAGAACCAAGCCATGTTTTAATGGCTATTGGAGTAAGTAATGAAGAAGCTCATGGCAGTATTCGATTGTCATTATCAAAATATAATACTAAAGAAGAAATTAATAAAGTCTTAAAAGTAATGCCAAAAATTATAAAAAAACTGAGAAAAATATCACCTTTTGAAAAAATTGTGGAGAAAATACAAAAATGAAAAAGAAGATAAAGAAAAAAATAAAAAAAGAAATGAGTTTTACAGAAGTTTTAAATAAATATCCGGAAGCTGGTGAAGTATTTATGAAAAAAGGCATGCATTGTATTGGATGCCCAATGGCTATGTTAGAAACAATAGAAGACGGATGTAAGGCCCACAGCTTAAATCCCGATGAGATTGTAAAAGAAGTAAATGAGAAGTTAGAAAAGAAAACCCCAGGGAAAAGAAAGGGAAGAAAATAAAATGAGAATGTGGAAATTGCCTGTTAAAATGATGTGTAGAAATCATTTGCTAGGAGAACATTTAGAAATGCATATGTTTGTCGGATGTTTAAACAGGAATAAATCGGTTGAGGGTTACTTAAATAAGGGTTTATTAGAAATTCATAATTTAGAAAATAGGCATGAAAAACTTGTTAAAGAAATGTTAAAAAGAGGATTTAATCACAACTCTCCACTACCGGAATTTGCAAGAAAAAAACTGGGAAAGATTAATATTCAAAAAAATAAAAAGGAATTATTAAATAGGTGTGAGAAGTGCAAAAATGTCAAGTAAGAAAATAGAAAAGAAAAAATAAAAATGAAAAAGAAAAATTTGACTTACTCAAAAAAAGTTATGAAGCATTTTATGAATCCGAAAAATGCGGGAAAAATGAAAAATCCAGACTCGGTTGGAAGCAATGAGAATGATAGATGCGGGGATGTAATGAAGATTTACCTAAAGATAGGAGAGAAGAGACTCGGAAAAAATAAGAAACCCTATATAAAAAATATTAAGTTTCAAACTCTTGGCTGCCCTGCAGCTATTGCTACTTCAGATGTTTTGTGTGATTTAGTTAGGGGCAAAACTTTGAAAGAAGCAAAAAAGGTAAACAAGAAAGATATAATAAAAGGGCTGGGAAATCTGCCACCAATAAAAGTACACTGCTCTTTACTGGGAGACAGAACTTTGAAAAAAGCTATTGAAAATTATGAAAAGAAAAATGGCAGAAAAAGTTAAAATTTTAATGACTGAATTTGTCACTCATGACGTAAAAAGGTTTATAGTTGAAAAGCCGAAAAATTATAAGTTTATTCCCGGACAGGCAACAGAAATTTCAATAAATAAAGACGGCTGGAAAGAAGAGAAAAGGCCCTTTACTTTTACTTCTTTAAATGATGATAAAGTATTGGAATTTACAATTAAAAAGTATGAAAATCATGAAGGGGTAACTAAACAGCTTCATAACTTAAATCCGGGAGACGAGTTAATAATAAGAAAGCCTTTTGGAACTATAAACTATAAAGGAAAAGGAATGTTTATTGCTGGCGGGGCTGGAATTACGCCGTTTATAGCAATTTTCAGGCAGTTAAAAAAAGAAAATAAGTTAAAAGACAATAAATTAATATTTTTTAATAAAACTGAAAAAGATATTATTTTAGAAAAAGAATTCAGGGAAATGCTTAATTCAAAAGATTTGATACTAACTCTAACAAGAGAGGATAAAAAGAGTTATGAAAATAAGAGATTGAATAAAGAATTTTTAAAATCTAAAATAAGAAATTTTAAACAAAACTTCTATATATGTGGGCCTCCTAAAATGGTTTCAGATTTAAAACAAACTTTAAAAGAACTGGGGGCTGAATCAGAAAGTTTAACTCTTGAAAGTAAAAATTAGCAAGAAAATAAAAAGTGGAAAATAAAATCATAAAAAGAATAGTTGAAGAGCATGAAGATATTGAAAGAGAGTTGAAAGAATTAGAAACAATAATGTATAATAAAAAGATTAATTATCCTAATTTGCTGCACGTTTTAAAAAAATTATACCCTTTATGGGATAAGCATGAAGAAAAAGAAGAAGTTATTTTTTCTATTTTAAAAAATAAGGGTTTAGAAGTTCAGACTAAAAAAATGCTTTTTGAGCATAAACAGTTAAAAGGACATAAAAGAAAGATAGAAAAAGCAATCAATTCAGGAAGTGACAAAGAAACTAAGGATATTTTAAAAAGAGATGGGAAAGATATTATAAAAAAGTTAAGAGAGCATATTGATAATGAAGAAAATGAACTTTACTCTCTTGCTTTAGAAATAATTTTTTCAGCTGAAGAAGAAAATAAAATCTCTTCTTTGATAAGTAAATAAAATATTATAAAATGATATTTTTTCTCTTGTTAGATTTTTTTTTCGACGATAAAAGAAAAAAAAGATAAGTTTATATATAAGTTATGTTTTATTTAATTATAAATATTTTTAATTTCTGGATTATTTTTTACCAGCTTTTAATTAAATTTAAAGTTACCAAAATAAAGAGGGGAGAAAAAATGGCAAAAAAGAAAGCTAAGAAGAAAGCTAAGAAAAAAAAGAAATAGTTTTAAAATCAATTTTCATATTTGCAAAAATTTGTTTTTTTATTTATCCTGTTTTTTCTTTTTCTTTTTTGAAAATATATAAATGTAAAGAATAGGCAAAATACCTAATGTGTTCAAGATAAGTATTGCAATAAACCATCCTAATTTTTTATTTCTTGCAGATTTCCACAAGCCAATGCCTTTCCAGACAGCACTCCAAACTATTGCCATAATCAAAATTATTGAGACTATCTCGGGACCAGCTTTATTAAATAAATTGATAAGTATTTCTACCATTTTCTCTTTTTTAATTTAATGAATAGAAACTTTATAAATCTACTCTTCTTTTTTATTTCATGAAGTTTTCAAAAAGAGAAGTTAAAGATTTGATTAAGGCCTGGTTCTTTATCTCTTTAGCTTTTGCCATATTGTTTTCTTCATCTTTATTTTCTTCATCATTCTTAATAATTTTATCAATCTCTGGCCTAACTGTAGGCCTTTCTTTTCTTGTTCATGAGTTAATGCATAAAAAAGTAGCAATGAATTTTGGTTTTGACGCAGAATTTAAAGCTTTTGATAAAATGTTGTGGTTGGCCTTGATAATGAGTTTTTTTGGATTTATCATTGCTGCACCAGGGGCAGTTATGATTAAGGGTTTGATGAGTAAAGAAAAAAGCGGCAAAATTAGTTTATCGGGCCCCTTGTCTAATTTAATACTGTCTTTTATCTTTCTTATACCTTTTCTCCTTATTCAACCCGCAGGATTATTAAATACTTTTTTTATGTTTGGCATAAAAATAAACGCCTTATTAGCTGTATTTAATCTTCTCCCAGTGCCAGGCTTTGATGGAAGAAAAGTTTATAACTGGAATAAGATAGTTTGGACAACTGGAATAATCTTGTCTTCTGTACTCTTTATTTTCTCTTTTTTTATATTATAGTTTAAAAGATATGTCTTAAAACATATTTTCTATTATATATTTTGTAAAATATGTTTTCTATTATATTAAATGAATTTTAAAAGATAGTATGTAAAAATATGTTTTCGAGTATAGAAATATTTAAATAGAAGTGGTATTTTAAAGATATTGTAAAAACACAATTTATTGTGTTAAGGAAGAGAGGGAAATACAATATATTGTATTAACTCCATAATAGCGAAAACGCTTACAACTGAGGAAAAGGCCTTTTTCCCCCTAAAGTAAGAATTTAAGAAAAAAATGAGATGTGCATTTTGTGGTCATGAAGATACAAGAGTTATAGATAAAAGAGACAGTGGAGAAGGTACAACAAGAAGAAGGAGAGAATGTTTAAAATGCAATAGAAGATTTACAACATATGAGAGACCAAAAATTGAGATTATTGTGATAAAAAAAGACGAATCAAGAGAAGATTATTCAAGAGAAAAATTAAGAAAAGGTATATTAAAAGCTTGTGAAAAAAGACCTGTTCCAAGAGAAAAAGTTGATAAAATAATAGACAAAATAGAACAAAAGTTGAGAAAAAAAGGAGACGAAATAAAAAGCAAGATTATTGGAAAAGAGGTTATGAAAAAGCTGAAAAGGTTAGACAAGGTTGCTTACATAAGATTTGCTTCAGTTTATCATGATTTTCAAAATATTAAAGATTTTAAAAAAGAGATAAAAGAGTTGAAATAAAAAGAGAAAAATGGTAAAAAAAGTAAGAAAAAGAGATGGTAGAGTTGTCAAGTTTGATAAGGAAAAGATAATTAAGGCTATATGGAAGGCGGTAAGGTCTGTTGGCGGGAAAAATAAGAAAAGGGCGAGAGAGCTGGGAAATATTATAACAAAGAAAATTAACAAGGTTTTTGAAGACAGAATTCCCCAGGTTGAAGATATCCAGGATATTGTAGAAAAAGTATTAATTGAAGAAGGGCACGCTAAAACAGCTAAAGCTTATATTCTTTACAGAAAAAGTC
Organism: Candidatus Woesearchaeota archaeon; assembly: GCA_964483015.1. Taxonomy (GTDB): domain Archaea; phylum Nanobdellota; class Nanobdellia; order Pacearchaeales; family GW2011-AR1; genus PWGL01. The sequence goes on from CAZAAB010000017.1 coordinate 5,538, forward strand.
ATCAGGACCTAAGAGAAGTTAGAGGTTTATTTGACACTATTGAGGTGGTTGAAGATTATGTTGGAGAAAATGACTGGGCAATAAAAGAAAATGCCAACATGGGTTTTTCACTGCAAGGATTGAATAACTATATATCTGAAAAAATAGTCAAAAAATACTGGTTAAGAAGAGTTTATCCAGAAGCTATAAGAGATGCCCATAATAAATGTGATATACATCTTCATGATTTAGGAACTTTAGGCCCTTATACGTATTTTGGTAAAGAAGTTATAATTGCCAAATTGAATAACAAAATAATTACCACATCTTTTCAAGATTTATATGAATTGATAGAAAGTGATGAAAAAACATTATCTAAAAAAGATAAAGCTTTGGCTAAACATCCTGATAATTTAAGGGTTCTTGATAAAGATGGCTGGGTGGAAGTTACTAAGTTAGTTAAGAAAAAAAAGGATAGAGAGATGAGGTTTATTAAAAATGAGGGCGGGAGATCGGTTATAGTTACTGAAGATCACCCAATGGTTATTGGGAAGGGGGAGTTTAAAGAGGCTAAGAATATTGAAGAAGAAAAGGACAAATTATTGACAGTTGATATAGAAAAAATTATTGACAAAGGTCTTTTTGAAAAAAAGGAGATTTATTTAGCTGAAGAACTTATAGGTAAGGAAAAATTTTTTGTTGAGGGGATGCCTTGTGAAGAATTTGAAAAGTATGAAAAAGGGTGGAAAGTTGATGGTGTTGTGTCTACTTCTAATAATTCTAATTCTCTTCCAAATAAAATAGAGTTAACAGAGAATTTAGGATATTTAATCGGATTTTATTTGGCTGAAGGATCAATGAGCAAACATAAGATAAGGATGAAACAAAAGAACACAAAAGGAAATAAGGAGATTTTTAAGAGATTGAAAAAAGCAGCGTGGGAGTTAGGATGCAGATTATACACAAAAGAGAATGGAGGCAATTTGATTATGGAAATTGTAAATTCTACTTTTGTTAGGTATTTGTTAAAAAAAGTTTTAGGTATAGATGGAGTCAGTAGAGAAAGAAAATTGCCTAATGAGATTTTATCATATAATAAAGACTTTGTAAAGGGGATTATTGGAGGTGTTGTGGATGGAGATGGTTCTATTGCTAGTTCCGGAACTAGTATAAACATTAGGATTTCTTCAAGAACTTTGTTGGAACAATTATCTTTAGTATTGAACTTATTAGGTTTTAGAGCGAGAGATAAGAATTTAGAAGGAGTTGAGACAAACCGTGTTTTTAAAGGAAGAAAAATAAAACAAAATTATCCCTTATATGGAATTTCTTTTAGAATAAGAGAAAAAAAGGATTTACCTTCTGTTAAGTATAAAAATGGCAAGAGTTCTTCAAAAGCTTGGAGAAAGGAAAATTATGATTGGCATAAGGTTTTGAACAACGAATTAACAAAAATTCAAGATGAGTATATCTACGATATAACTACTAAATCTAATACTCTACTTGTAAATGGTATGTGGAACCATAATTGTGTCGGCTGGGACTTAAAAGACTTATTATTGCAGGGATTTACAGGAGTCCCGAGAAAAATACAAACAAAACCTGCAAAACATCTAAGAGTTGCATTAGGACAGATAGTCAATTTCTTTTATACGTTACAAGGAGAAGCTGCAGGAGCTCAAGCATTTTCAAATTTTGACACTTTATTAGCCCCGTTTATTAGATATGATAATCTGGATTATAAGGAAGTTAAACAAGCAATGCAGGAATTCTGTTTTAATATGGCTGTTCCTACTAGGGTAGGGTTTCAATGTATGTCAGAAGATACCGAAATACTAACTCCTGAGGGATGGACAAGTTATGATGAATTGAAAAAAGAAGATATTATCAAAACTTTCAATGTTGAGGAAGGGATTATAGAAGATAAACCTATAAAGAAATTATTTAAGAGACATTATCAGGGAAAAATGTATAATTTGAAAAATAATTTTAGTGACCAGCTTATATCTCCAAAACATAGAGTTATTAATAAAACTTCAGATGGTTATTCTCTTGACCCCATAGAAAATTTTACTGAAAAAGTTATAGTTCCTATCTCTAAAAAAGAGGATATTAGTAATTTTAGTGATTTTGAAGATTGTGAGGTTCTTATCAAAAAAGTAGATTACTCAGGAATAATATGGTGTCCTAATACAGATAATGAAACTGTAATTGCGAGAAGAAATGGGAAAGTCTTCATTACTGGTAATACGCCATTTACAAATATAACTATGGATTTGAAAGTCCCGGATTTTATGAAAGACGAACCGGTAATAATTGGGGGTAAGCCTCAAAAGGAAACTTACGGGAACTTTAAAAAAGAGATGGCAATGCTTAACAAAGCATTTGCAGAAGTTATGATGGAAGGAGATGCAAAAGGAAGATTATTCACTTTCCCAATACCTACATATAACATTACAAAAGATTTTGACTGGGAGAATCCTGACTACGACCCAATCTGGAAAATGACTGCAAAATACGGCATTCCATATTTTTCCAATTTTGTAAATTCAGATATGAAGCCCGAAGACGCGAGGAGTATGTGCTGCCGACTCCGTCTGAATCAGAAAGAATTAAGAAAAAGGGGTGGAGGATTATTTGGGGCAAATCCTTTAACTGGGAGTATCGGAGTAGTTACAATCAACATGCCAAGAATTGCTTTCACTTCTTTAAATAAAAAGGAGTTTTTTGATAGAACTGGGGAATTAATGGAACTTGCTAAGGAATCTTTAGAAATCAAAAGAAAAGCATTAGAAAATTTTACTGAAAAAGGATTGTACCCTTACTCCCGTTTTTACTTAAGAAATGTTAAGAAAAGATTTGGGAATCACTGGCAGAACCACTTCTCAACAATAGGATTATTAGGAATGAATGAAGCAATTGAGAATTTTATGCCGGGAGAGAATATAGGTACTAAAAAAGGCAGAGAATTTGCGGAAAGAATCTTAGATTATATGAGAGAAAAATTAGAAGAATATCAGAAAGAAACAGGCAATATATACAATTTAGAAGCTACACCTGCAGAAGGAACCACATACAGATTTGCAAAAGAAGACAAAAAAAGATTTGCAAGAATTAAAGTGGCTAATGAGGAAGCTGTGAGAAATAATAAGGGAAACCCTTATTACACAAATTCTACTCAGTTACCTGTTAATTATACAGATGATTTATTTAAAGCCTTGGAATTGCAGGACCCCCTGCAAATTAAATATACCGGGGGAACCGTTTTCCATGGTTTTATAGGAGAGAAATTAGAAAAAGAAGCTGTAAAAATGCTGGTTAGGAGGATAGCGAATAACTTTTCACTACCTTACTACACTATAACTCCTTCTTTTTCAATATGTCCTATTCACGGTTACGTGCCGGGAGAACATAAATACTGTCCCAAATGTGAATTATTAGATGAAAAAGAGATGAAAAAGGAGGTAATAAAATGAAAACAAAATGCGAGGTTTATTCAAGAGTTGTGGGTTACTTAAGGCCTGTACAGACTTGGAATGAGGGAAAGCAGTCAGAGTTTGAGGACAGAAAATTGTTTGATGTGGGCAAGAATCCCAGCTCAAGTATAAATGGAGAGAAGAACTTAGAAAGCCAGAAAAAGAAAAAATTTAATTTAGACAAGAAAGCAAAAAAAATAGAAGTTCCGGCCTAAGATGAAAATAGAGGGATTGCAAAAACTAACCTTAATTGATTATCCTGAAAAAATCGCCTGCACTGTTTTTTTATTCGGCTGCAATTTTAGATGTGGTTTTTGCCATAATCCAGAGTTAGTTTTGCCAGAAAAAAGTGAAGATTTTATTCCAGAAAAGAAAGTACTTGATTTTTTAGATAAGAGAAAAAAATATCTGGATGGTGTTTGCATTACTGGCGGGGAACCCTTATTAAATAAGGACTTGGTAGGATTCTTAGAAAAAGTTAAAGACAAAAATTATTTAGTAAAAGTTGATACTAATGGTTCTAATCCTTGGTTGTTGAAAAAGTTGATTGATGATAAATTAGTTGATTATACAGCTATGGATATTAAATCTGACAAGGAGAATTATGATATTTTGACAGGTGTAGAAGTTAACTTAAATAATATTGAAGAAGCAGCAAAAATAATATCTAATTCTAAATTAGATTATGAATTTAGAACTACAGTTATTAAAAGCTATCATAACAAGGAAGTTATGGAAAATATAGGCAAGTGGCTGAAAAAGCTGAACAATGGGGAGAAAATTAAAAGATTTTCTATTCAAAATTTTCACCCACGAAAAGGAAAGATGATAGATGATAAGTTTGAAAAGGTAAGGCCACTTGAACATGCTGATTTAGAAAAGCTTAAAAAAATTATGGAAAAGTATTCAGAAAAAGTTATAGTTAGAGAATAATATATGTTTGAGTATAATATTCTTTATAAATTAAAAATTGTAAAATTACAAAAGGTGAAAAATGATAATAGGTCTTACAGGAACTTTGGCAGCTGGCAAGGGTGTTGTCTCAGATTATTTAAAAGAAGAAGGTTTTATTTACTTATCGCACTCTGATGAGTTAAGAGAGCTGTTAAAAGAAAGAGGTATTGAAATAACTAGAAAAAATCTTCAAGACGAAGGCAATAAGTTGAGAGAAAAAGAAGGGGGCGATGCTTTAACAAAAAGAATAAAGAAAAAAATAAAAAGTAAAAAATATAATGATTTTATTGTTGACAGTATTAGAAACCCTGCTGAAGTTAAATCTTTAAGAGAATTAAAAAACTTCTTTCTGGTTGTGGTTGATGCTCCACAGAAAAAGAGATTTAAAAGAATAAAAGAGAGAAATCGGGAAAATGACCCTCAAACATGGGGGGATTTTGTAAAAGTAGATAAGAGAGATCAGGAAGAAGATAACGAAAATGGCCAGCAAGTGAAAAAATGCATGGAAATGGCAGATTTTAAACTGATTAATGATGGAAGTTTAGAAGAAGTAAGGAAAAAAATTAATAAGCTATATAGAGAAATAGAAAGAAGAATTCCCAGGCCTACATGGGACGAATATTTTATGAAGCTTGCTTCTTTAGTTGCTGAAAGATCAACTTGCTTAAGGCATAATGTTGGGGCAATAATAGTCAAAAATAAAAGAGTTTTAACTACTGGCTATAATGGGGCTGCTAAAGGTGTAAAAGATTGTCTAGAGTTGGGTTGTTTAAGGGATGAGTTAAATATCAAGTCTGGAACAAGACACGAAATTTGTAGAGCCATACATGCTGAACAAAACGCAATAATTCAGGGAGGCTTACATGGAATTAATATTGAAGATGGAATAATGTATTGCACTCATACTCCATGCATGATTTGTGCTAAAATGATTGTTAATGCCGGAATAAAAGAAGTTGTGAGTTATCATGATTATGCTGATAAGGAAGCCAGAGATTTTTTGAAAATGGCTGGTGTTAAACTGAGAAAAATAAAAAGGCCTAATTCAAGAATAAAATTCAAAGATTAGGGTTCTGTAAACTTATTGTTGGTATACTTTTATAAAAATAAAGTAAATTTTTGAAATCAGAGAATTTTAGTTTTTTGCCTTGTATTTGGTGGAGGTTTCTATCATTTCATGCCATCCATCTATCTCTAAGTCAATTCCTGCAGTTTTTGCTGGAGTTTCTCCATCCAAGCTTTGGTGTGGCCTTATAAAATTGTAGAAGACAAACCATCCATTTAGAACAG
>CAZAAB010000018.1:0-9020 GCA_964483015.1 Candidatus Woesearchaeota archaeon
TATTTTCATATAATAAAGATAAAATAATTGAAAATGTTAAAAACGATTTAAGCCAGTGCAAAGAGATATGGTTAACTTCACAAGACAATGCTTCATATGGTTTAGATAATGGTAAGAGAGAATTACCTTTTCTTTTAAATAAAATTTTAAATATTGGAAAAAATTTTAAATTAAGGCTGGGAATGATGAACCCAGACAATGTCCTACCAATCTTAAATCAATTAATTGAATGTTACAAAAATGATAAGATGTTTAAGTTCCTACATCTTCCTCTACAATCAGGAAGCGATAAGATTTTAAAAAAAATGAACAGAAACTATCAAGTTAAAGATTTTATTAAAATAACCGGCAAATTTAGAGAAATACCAGACTTAACATTAAGTACAGATATAATAGTTGGTTATCCAGGAGAAACTGAAAAAGAATTTAAAGAAACAATAAAAATAGTAAAAAAAATCAAGCCGGATTTTATGAATATATCAAGATACTGGCCAATGAAGAAAACTAAAGCAGAAAAGGAAAAGCAGGTTTCAGTAAAAGATAAGAAGAAAAGAGTTAAACAGTTAATGAAAATGCATAAAAAAATTTCTAAAGAAAAGAATAAGAAGCAGTTAAATAAAGAGAAACAGGTTTTAGTTGATAATAAAAAAGGCTGTTTAATAGCAAGAGATAATTCTTACAGGCCAGTTTTTATTAAAAGTAATAAAGGTTTAATGGGAAATTTTGCTAAAGTTAAAATAAAAAAAGTTTTTACTTATTCTTTGTTAGGCGAGGTTATATAACCACAAACAAAACTGAAAGATTTGAATATTACTTTGTGCACATAATATTATGATAGTGGAGGATGCAATGGTTATCATCCATTTAGGAAAATAACATTATTAGAAAAAAGTTGCGATTATTTCAAAAAAGTTTTGATACCAGAAAAAGTTTATCAAGAAATTACGAAAAATAAAGAAAGGCATCCAGAAGTAAAAATTATAGAAGATTTAGTCGAGAAGAAGAAAATTAGGGTTAAAAGGGTAAAAGAAAATAAGTTGATTAAAAAAGCAAACGAATTTAATATACAACAAGGAGAAGCTGAAGCAATAGCACTTTACTGGCAAGAAAAAGCAAACTATTTAGCAACAGATGACGACAATGTCCGGAAAAAAAGACATTTATTAAATGTAAAGATTGTAGGAACTCCGGCTATAATATTAAAACTCTATAAAGAAAAAATAATAAAGAAAGAAAAATTTGAAAACAGTTTAAAAGAATTAAGGGAAATTAGATGGTTTAGTGATGCTGTTATTGATAAAATTTTAATAAACGGAAAATGGGAAAGCCAATAGGAATAAGACTGTCTAAAAATATTATAGAAGATAGATAGATTGAGTAGGAAAGAAAAAGTAGATAGGAGTACCATAATAAGAAAATTAGTTTTAGAAGGATATTTAGAAATAAAAAGAAAAGAAGCTTTAGAAGAATATAAGCAAGGAAAAATAACCTTTTCAGAAGCTGCAAAACAGGCAAAGATGACTTTATGGGAGATGGAAAAATTTATGACAGAAAAAGGATATAAATCAGAATACTCAATAAGAGATTTAGAAAAAGAAATGAAAATTTTAGATAAGAATTAAAAAGGCAATTAAAAATTCTGATCTTCTTTTTGAACAGATTGTCTTTCAACCATCTCTTTAACATCTCTATTTATCATACCACCATAATTATAATCGTGATAATAATATTTAGAATGCTGGTTGAATTTATATTTTCCATTCTCTTTTAAAATACACACTAATTCATCATCAACCAACCTTTTCAATCCAGAATTTTCATCAATTGTTAACCATCTTGTTGCTCTCTCATCTGGCCAATATTCACGAATTCTTTCAGCCAACTCATTTAATGTTAATCCTTCAGGCGCATCCTCAAGGTTTTTAAAGTTACATAAATTTCAGACAATTTCATAAACTTAATTGTATCCTCAACAATTTAAATGTTTATAAAAAAATAACTAACTATTCATTATGTGTATGAAAAATAGAAAGATTTATAAATAACTAACTATTCATTATGTGTATGAAGATTAGTAAGAAAGATTTAATAAGAATAAACAAGGGTTTTGGAGGAAGTCTAAAAAGCGATTCAAGTTTAGATTATGCTATTGATAAACAAGAAGAGAAGAAAATGGGAGAATATAAAAAATTGGCTTATTTGTTAAGGGCAATATTGGTGGACCCTCCATTTAACGATGCAAATAAAAGAACTGCCACTTTTTTAGTTTTTCAATTTGCAAACCAAAATGACAAAGAAGCTGACAAAGAACTGTTGAAACATCATGTTGTTTCAATTTCAAAAAGGAACATAACCAAAATAAGAAACATAGAACAAAGATTGAGAACGTGTATTAATTAAAGATAAGAAAAATGATAACAAAACAAAAAATAAAAGAAATAAAGGAAAAATACAAAGATGTATTTGAAGATTTAGAAGAATATGACAAGACACATAAATTGTCCTCAGACAGAGAAAGAGTAGACATAACCTTATCAGTTAAAATGATAAGAAAATTGAAAAAGAAAAAACAAGAAACAGGAAAACCAATTTCAAGAATAATTGAGAGGTGTTTAGAAAAAGAGTTGGATTAATTATTTTATATCTATCTTCTTTCTTCATAACTATCTGCAAATTCTAAAAGTCTTTTTGCTTCAGGTTTGAGATCAAAAAAACCCTGTTTGTTACCAACACCTAAAGGTGTTGGTTTGTTTGGGTTTTTAGGATGCTCAAGAAACTCATCCACATCCTAAAGGATGTGGTTTTCGTGAGGTTTCTTGACATAAACAGTAAGTGTTACTTCTTCTGGAATACCAATCCCTTTTTCTTTATCAGCTTCTAAAGACCCGACAATATTTTCAAGTTCATTGCTAATTGTAGGATCCACAACAGAAACTAAATTAAGGTATGGTTCGCTAAAAATTAATTCACCCTCATGAGCATTAAAACCTTCTTCTAAAGCTGTTATAAAATCCCTATCAATATCGAAGTATAGGATTGCATCTCTTTCCATCTCAAATTCAACAATAAGGGATTTACAAGTATTTAGGTAACAAGAAGTATATTTTAGAATCAAGAAATTTAAATTTTCTTAAACTCGTCCCAGGCCAGCTCAAACATTTGCTCTAATGCCCTGGCAAAGAACTCAGTATTTATCCATACACCAACATCATAGTTAGGGTGTATGTTATCATCATTCATGACCATAAACATCAATTCTTTACTGTCAACAATAACAAATCTTGCCCTTAGTTCATGCCCTGTCATATTCTTGACATCAGCAACTTTTGAAAAGTCTTTAGCAACTTTTTTATTTTCTTTATCTATAGGGGCAGCTATCCTGATTTTAACTTTCTTTTTTTTGGCTTTTTCTAAAGAAGGCATTAACGCTTCCAACTTTCTGTTTAAGCCGTCTTTTGTGGTCACTATAGTTATAGTTTCTTCTGCTCCCCTAACCATCATGTCAAGATGATTGTAAAGATTCTGCCTTCCCCTCATGCTTCCTGACAAGTCAGAAGGCTCGACATATTTTACTCCCCTGCTGTACAAATCGCTTAATTCTCCAAGAACTTCATCGCCTTTTAATTTTTCTAATCTTTTTGATTTTTTCTTAGCATCACTCATCATATTTCTTTTAACTCTTTCAACAACTTCTTTCGGTTTTAAAGCAACAAACTTTATCGGCTTTCCAAGTTTCATAACAATAAAGCCCCTCTTTTCTAAACTTTCTAAAATGTCATAAGTTCTTGATCTTGGCACACCAGAAATACTCGATAACTCTCCAGCAGTTGAAACACCACGAGACAATAATGCAGTCCAAACCTTTGCCTCATATAAGTTAAGGTCAAATATTTTTCTTAATCTCGATAAAAATTCTTCCCTTACAATCATTTTTCTTACCTCTTTTAGTTTCCTCAGCTTTTTAAACTTTTATATTTTCTAAAAGTTATTTTAACTTTTTACCTTTTCAAAGTTAATTTCACCTTTTTTATTCTTATATCTGAACCCATAAGAGTTTTTAAAGTTTTCTCTACTTTTTGATGTTAACAAAATCCTTTTTGCGTTCACTCTATTTTTGATAAATTCTTCTCGACTTTTTAACTTTTTTAACAATTCCTTGCCTAATACAATCTCCAAATTTATTTTATCTTTTTTATTTAAGCCGGCCTTTTTTCTTTTTGACTGAATCTTTCTTGATAAAACTCTTGCATATCCTTCTGCTTCTAACTCTTTGGTTAATTTAGTTTCAAGCTTAACTTTAACCTTGCCCCTGCTTTCTTCCAACTTAACTTTTTTTACATTTAACTGCCTTTTAATTATTTCTTTGAATTCTTTACTAACTTTCTTGTTAACTGTAGCCTTTTTTAGGGGCCACTTTAACCCCTTATCTACTTTATCCCTTTCCCTCAACCCGGCTTCAATTATATCTAATGTTTTATCCATCTCTTTTTCCAGCTTTTTATCAATCTTCTTTTTGTCAGCTTTAGGCCATTTTGTTAAATGTATTGATTCCTCTTTTACTATTTTCTCATCTTTCAAATCTTGCCATATCTTTTCAGTTATGAACGGGATGATTGGTGCTGCAAGTTTTAGCAAGACTTTTCTTATTTTTTTTAAAACTTCGCAAGTTTCTTCAGATCTTTCCCTTGTCATCTGTATATAGTTTTTAGAAACATCATTTACTAGCAATCTTTCAAGACTGTCAATAACTCGCGGGAAATTGTAAGAGTTATAATTTTCAGTTACTTTTTTGATAGTTGAATTTAATCTTGATAAAATCCATCTATCTTCGATTTTCTTTTCACCTTTTTTCTTTTCCATCTGTGAGATATATTTATTGACATTTACTAAAACCCTAAAAACATTTTTAATATCTTTAAATTCTTGCTCATTAAACGCAAAATCTTCTCCTTTTGAAGTTTTGGCAAAATAATACCTCATTTTGTCTCTGCCATAATTATTGATTATTTGTTTTGGGGAGGTAACATTGCCCTTGCTTTTAGACATCTTTCTTTTTTCTAAATCTAATACCATGCCATGTTCAAGAATTGTCTCAAAAGGTTTCTTGCCAAACTTAATCTCGCTCAAGATAAGCTGGGAATTCCACCACCCCCTAACCTGATCCTTGCCTTCTGCATTTAAATCTGCAGGCCAGTATTTTCTGAATTTTTCCTTATCTCTTGAATAATTTAAAGCTGCCCAGCTCGAAACACCAGAATCAAACCATACGTCTAAAACCTCTTCAACTCTTTTCATGTTCTTTCCGCACTCACACTTAATATTAATCTTATCAATTTCTGGCTTATGAATATCTTTAACTTTTTGTTTTGAAAGTTTTTCAAGTTCTTTAACACTTCCAACAACTTTTCTTTTTCCACATTCACAAACCCATATAGGCAGGGGTGTTCCCCAGTATCTTTTTCTTGAAATAGGCCAGTCCCCTATACCTTCTAACCAGGCTTTCATCCTGGATTTCATCCAATCAGGAATCCAGTTTGTTTTTTCATTTTCTTTTAACAATTTCTTCTGTATTTTAGAAATCTTTAAAAACCACTGAGGTCTTGCTAACATTAGCAATGCTGAATTGCATCTCCAGCAAAAAGGGTAGTCATGAGAATACTTATGCTTATAAACAAGCATATCTTTTTTCTCTAAATCTTTTATAATCTCTTCATTAACTTTTCTTGCCTTTTTACCTTTATACTTGCCAGCTTCTTCCGACATTTTACCATCAATACCGACAGGAGAAGGCATTTCAAGTCCAGCTTTTTTTCCAACCTCAAAGTCTTCTTTCCCATGTCCAGGGGCAGTATGCACTAAACCCGTTCCCTCATCTAGATTAACATATCTTCCCGATAAAACCACTTTATAATTTTTACTTTTATTAATTTTCAGATTTAGATTTTCATCAAGCGGGTTTTTATACTTCCAACCTTTCATATTTTTGCCTTTAAACTCATTTTTTACTTTATACTTTTTACCCAACTCTTTCATAAACTCTGAGGCAATTTTTTTTGCTATTACCCATCTCTCCTTACCAACGTCAATTTCTTGATATGTATAATCAGGATGAACCATCACCCCAGTATTTCCCGGCAAGGTCCAGGGAGTTGTAGTCCATATTATTAAATAAGCCTCTTTTTCTTTTAACGGGAACTTAACAAAAACAGAGGTATCTTCAATTTTATTGTACTCTATTTCATTATAAGCCACAGCAGTTTCGCATCTTGGGCATACGTGAACAGGGTATTTTCCTAAATACAATAAGTTTTTTTCTTCAGCTTTTTTAAATGTGTCCCAGATTGTTTCAATATATCCTGGTTTTAAAGTTAAGTAAGCATTTTCAAAATCCATCCACACACCCAGGTTTTTGAATTCAGAATTCATGTCATCCAAATGCTTGGTGGCATACTCTTTACACTTTTTTATGAATTTTTTAATACCGTATTCCTTAATGTCTTCTTTTGTTTTTGTTCCTATCTGTTTTTCAATTTGATATTCAATAGGTAGTCCGTGAGTATCATACCCTGCCCTGTCAAACACGTCATTTCCCTGCAACCTCTTGCTTCTCATAGCAATGTCTTTTAGTATTTTGTTCAAAGCAGTGCCTATATGAATATGGCCAGTAGCATATGGGGGGCCATCCATTAAATAAAACTTCTTGCCATTAGAATTTTTTTCCTTAGATTTTCCATATATCTTCTTATCTTTCCAAAATTTCAAAATTTCTTCTTCAATTTTTTGTGGATCATACATCTTTTCTATTTACCAAATTTTGTTTATAAATCTTGTTCTAATTCTCCAACCAAGGATGAAAAAACGATTTTTTCTATTATTCCACTGGACCATCTCGCCTTATTCTCCAGTTTTTTTTCCACATCTTCAAGAGAAACAGTCTCCCCTTGCAAATTTTTTCTATTTTTAATCACTTATAAATTTTCCTTCTATGGCCAAATTCTACCACATAAATAATTCTCTTATTTTTGTTGATATCTAAAATCGCTCTGTATTGTCCTATCCTTAATATAAAATATTTCGAATTTTGTTTTGATTTAACAAAATGAAAAGGACGAATTTTAATCCTTTCAAAAACCATGACAATTCTTTTTTGTTTCTTTTTTTCTAATTTATTAAATTGTTTTTTAGCAGTTTCAGAAAATTCTATAGAATACATTTCAAAGCTCTTTTTTTATTTCTTCAAGAGAAACAGTTTTTCCTTTGCCAATTTCTTTTTTTGATTTTGCAATATTCTTTTTTGTTTCTTCAGAAAATTCTAATCTATCTTCTATCAAATCCCAAATTATGTTTTCATAACTTTCTTTTTTATAAATTTTCATTCTTTTTAATTGATTTAACAATCTTTTGCTTATTTGTATTGTAGTTTCCATAGTAAGTTATATAGTTATTATAGATATATAAATGTTTTGATAATCAACCCTTCATAACAGCTAAAGGTTTTAATCTGGCCACTAAATTGCCTATGCCTAATTTATCAGAAACTTTAACAACATCGTCCACATCTTTGTATGCATAAGGGGCTTCTTCAGCTAAACCTTTAGATGAACCAGCCTCAATATCAATACCTTTTTCTTCTAACCCTTTTTTAACTTCATTGCCATACTTTTGTTTTATCGCCTTACTTCTTGACATTACTCTTCCAGCCCCATGTGCCGTACTTCCGAAAGTTAGTTCTTCAGCTTTCTTTGTCCCAACTAACAAGTATGAAGAAGTGCCCATAGTTCCTGGGATTAAAACAGGCTGTCCTGTTTTTTTATAAACCTCTGGCAATTCGTCCCTACCAGGTCCAAATGAACGAGTAGCACCTTTTCTCATAACCATAACTTCTTTTTCATCGCCATCAATTAAATGTTTTTCAAATTTTGCAACATTATGAGCTACATCGTAAACCATTTTTAATTTTGCTTGAGGCAAGAATTTTCTAAATGATTTTCTTGTAAAATCCATAATTAAATGCCTGTTGCAAAAACCAAAATTAGCAGCAGCTTTCATAGCTTTTAAATAATCCTGCCCAAGTTCACTTTTAATCGGAGCATTTATCAGTTCTCTGTCTGGAAGTTGTTTAATTTTTTCAGGATATTTTTGTTCCATTTTTTTTATGTAATCAGAAGCAACTTGATGACCTAAACCTCTACTTCCACAATGAACCATTACAGTCACTTGCCCTTTTTTAATTCCAAATTTTTCAGCTATTTCTTTGTTAAAAACTTCATCAACTTCCTGGATTTCGAGAAAATGATTTCCTGAACCCAATGAACCTAATTGAGGAACCCCTCTTTTTATAGCTCTTTCTGAAACCTTACTTGCATCAGCACCTTTTAGACAGCCATTATCTTCTGTCCTTTCTAAATCTTCTTTACTGCCATATCCCTTTTCAACAGCCCACTTACTTCCTTTTTCTAAAATTTCTTTTAAATCATTTTTATCTAATTTTATAACTCCTCCCTTGCCTAAACCTTTTGGAATATCACGAGAAATTTGATGTATTAATTCTTTTTTCTTATCCATAATTTCTTTTTTTGTCAAATTTGTTGATAATAACCTGACGCCGCAATTAATATCATATCCGCATTGGCCTGGAGAAACGACACCTTCTTTTAAATTAAAGGCAACAGCAGAGCCTATATTTGCGCCGTATCCCTGGTGGGCATCTGGCAAAACAATAATTTTTTTAACAACCCCCTTAAGTGTTGCCATATTTTTTGCCTGTTCCAAGGTTTTGTCTTGTTTTATTGCTTCTAATAATTTTTCAGAAGCATAAATTCTAACTGGCACGTTCATCCTGCCTTTTTCTGGAATTTCCCACTCTAAATCACTTATCTTCTTAATTTCAACCATTTTCATTATAAAGAATTAAAAGGGCTTTTTATATTTAACATTTTTCCTGATTTATGTATATAAGTTAAAGAAGTTTCTGGGTTTTTATGTCCTAACAAAGCCTGAACATCGCTAACACTTTTATC
>CAZAAB010000018.1:9030-10661 GCA_964483015.1 Candidatus Woesearchaeota archaeon
GTGGCAAATGAATGTCTTAATGTATGGCAATGAATTTCTCGCCAGTTTTTCAATCCAGCTTTCTTACTTGCTTTTTTAACTATTTTTTGCAATGTTCTTATAGAGTATTTCTTTTTTCTATTACTTAAAAATAAATATTCTTCTTTTTCTTTATCTAAACATAAATTCATTAAAGCAGTTTTTAACTTATCAGCAATTATAAACAACCTGTCTTTTCTTCCTTTTCCTGCTCTAACAAATCCATAACCCCCATCAAAATTTAAATCTTCAACTTTTAAATTGACAATTTCTGAAACTCTTAAACCGGCAGAATACATTAAGGCTATCATTAATTTATGTTTATGATTTTTGATATTATGAATTAACTTGTTAACTTCTTGTTTTGTTAAAACTCTTTGAATTTTTTTAGGAATTTTGGTGTATTTAATGTTAATCCACATTTTTTTATTCATAACCTGCTCAAATAAAAATTTTAAGGCCATTAAAGCAGTATTTAGAGTATTGCCTGCTAAATCCTTATTATTAAGTTTTTGCAAAAATGCAGAAACATCTTTTTTAGAAACATATCTTAATTCTTTTCCAGACCATTTTAAAAATCTATCAATCCAGTATAAATAACTCTTAATAGTTTTATCACTATATCTATGTCTTTTTAATTTAGTTTTAACAGCTTTATTTACGTTGACAGGAATATAAACCATTATTTCTTATATCATAAAAAATATAAAAAATCTCGTTTTAATTTAAAAATAAATACAAAAAATTGCAAACATCGCTAAAATCCAAAATTTCCCGACACTGAACAAAAATATTGGCCTCTCGGCCAATATTAACAGAAAATCTAACGATTTTCGTTAAAAGTCTGTTAAATCCAATAATTTTTTGAGCTCGCAAATATAATTAACCCATCCCAAATAGTGCTCTTTAAAATAATAGAAACCGAAAAGTTTTATTGAGGAATCTGTTCTTCTGTTGACTTATACTGTGATTCAATCTCTGCTCTAATCGTTACACGCAAATCATTGTATAAAGAATTTCCTTTCTCAAAAACATTTTGTGTATGTAAGTCTTCTAAATTTTCACCATATTCTTTTTTAGAATCGTATTGTTGCGTTCCTGTTTTTGATTCTATTAAAATTCTTTCCAATTGCTGGTTTGCAAAATCTGGAGATTGAATTCCTTTCTCGCCCATTTTATCTATTAAAGTATAAGTCATATCGCCATTTCTTACAGTCATTCTATTCTTAACAAGATTATCTTCGCTCTCGAAAATGGCTTGAACACCTTCCTCATAAACAACTTCTTGTCCGTTAATATTTCCTCTATAAACTTCTTCACCTACATTTTTAGCACAACTTCTTATTCCAGCAAGTGCTCCAACCATTAATACTCCTGCTACAAATTTTCCTGTGTGCCTTTTCGCACTTTGATAAAGATTGTTTAATCTTGACATTTTATTTACCTTAAGATTAGGATAAATATATACTTTATAAACTTTTCGGTTATTAACTACTCTAAAGTTACTAAATAGCACTCTTCCCACATCCAATTTAAAAACAAATGGCGAGCTCAAAAAATTACTTCTTCGGAATTTTTTCAAAATTCCTCGACCCCACTGCGCTCTCCTCCTT
>CAZAAB010000019.1:0-5385 GCA_964483015.1 Candidatus Woesearchaeota archaeon
CGGGAAGCCCTCCGGAAAATCAGCACCCAAATGCCGGTGGAAGAAAAAAAGAAAAGTACTTTTTCAAAAATCAAAAGCAAATTTAAATTTAAGATAAAACAAGATTATTTTGAAGAAATTTTTTCAGAACTTGAACTGCTTTTACTTGAAAATAATGTAGCATTAGAAGTTGTGGAGAAAATAAAGCAAGACTTAAAACAAGAATTAATAGGCAAGGAAGTTAAGAAAAAACAGGTTGAAGAAGAAGTAAAAAAAGCTTTAAGAACTGCAATAGAAAACCTGCTGATTGAGCCATTTGATTTAGTTGAAAAAATAAATAAAAAGAAAGAAAAACCTTTTGTGATAGTTTTCTTTGGAATAAATGGCTCAGGAAAAACAACAACAATAGCAAAATTAGCTGATAAATTAAATAAAAATAAGGAAGTTGTTTTAGCTGCTTCTGACACTTTTCGTGCTGCTTCTATAGAACAATTAGAAAAACATGCTTCTAAATTAAAGGCGAAAATTATTAAAGGGCAGTATGGAAGTGACCCTGCTTCTATAGCTTTTGATGCCATAAAACATGCCAAAAGCAAGAATAAAGAGATTGTATTAATAGACACCGCAGGAAGAATGCATACTGAAAAAGGCCTTTTAAAAGAAATGGAGAAAATAGTAAAAGTCTCAAATCCCGACCTAAAAATATTTGTTGCTGAATCTACAACAGGAAACGATGCCATAGAACAGGCAAAATCTTTTAATGAATCTGTAGGTATTGACTGCTCTATACTTTCCAAAGCAGATGTTGACGAAAAAGGCGGCACTTCAATCTCTATATCTTACATAACTAAAAAACCAATACTCTATTTAGGAACAGGCCAGAACTATAAAGACCTTGAAAAATTTAATAAAGAAAAACTAATAAAACAGCTCGGCCTATAAACATTAAACTTATAAACACTATTAATCAATCATAAATGTGTATACTTCTACAAAAATTTATTAAACTCTAATTTTTTAGAAAAATTAGGGTAAACCTATAAAAATATGGTATTAGAAAAACTTGGACAGGCATTAAAAAAGACCACTGACAAAATAGCTTCAGCTGTTTTTATTGATAAAAAACTAATAAACTCAGTAGTTAAAGACCTGCAACGAGCCTTAATAGAAGCTGATGTTGATGTTAAGCTTGTGAAAGAAATAACTGATGAACTAAAAGAAAAAGCAAAAGAAAAAATAAAAGGTGTGGAGAAAAAAGAACATATAATAAAGTTGATACATGATAAATTAAGAGAAATTTTGGGCGGCGAAAAAAAAGAGCTGAAACTAGAAAAAAGAGGTAAAAACAAAGAACCAGAAAAAGTTATGTTGCTGGGTTTATATGGTTCTGGGAAATGTGTACACTCAGAAAGTAATATTCAATTGGGAGATGGCAATATAATCAAGGCTGAACAATTGTATAATAAATATAAAAATGACTTTGAAGAGCAAAAATTAGAAGATGGAAAAATAATAGACACTTCAAAAGCAAACTTATATGTCCCTTCATTTAATCCAAACACCGCAAAAATAGAAAATAAAAAAGTTACCTATTTGTGGAAATTGGATAAAAAAGAATTGATGGAAGTTAAGGCATATAATGGAAATGATTTTTCAATCAAAGTGACCCCCGAACATCCTTTTTTTGTTCTTGATAATGGGAAGATCATTCAAAAAAGAGCCGATAATTTGGAAGAAAAAGATTTTATTGCATTGCCTAGGGAAACAAAGATAAATGGAAAAATAATGAATTTGACTGATAAAATTAAAAATCTAGATTTGTTTGTATGTTTGGATAAAGAAGAAATTAGAAAAATAATAGAAAAGAAAAACAAAACAAAAAAAGAAATTCATGGTGAATTAAAACATAAAAAGAACTATATTGAATTTATCAAAAATCTCAAAAAAGGCAAAATTCCAATAGAACTTATAAATATAGAAAAATTCAATTCAATAAAAATTAAAACCAAAGGATCTTCAAAAGCAATTGATTTTCCATTATTTTTAACCCCTGAACTTGCAGAATTTCTAGGTTATTTGATGGGTGATGGACACTTAGAAAAAAAATATCTGCAAATTACAACGGAAAATGAAGAAGTAATAAACAGAATAAAATATCTTTCAAAAAATTTGTTTGATTTAGATTTGGTAATTAAAAAAGATAAAAGAACAAAATCTGCATATAGATTAAACTTAAATTCAGCAACTTTAGTAAAATTAATGGGTATTTTTAAATTGAGCAGTGGGCGAAAAGGAAGAAAATTAAAAATCCCTGAAGAAATTCTTTTGTCAAATAATGATGTTGTAAGAAGTTTTATCCGTGCATATTTTGACTGTGACTCTCATGCATCGTCAAAAAATAGAGAGATAACATTATGTTCAGAAAGTAAAATTTTGATAAAACAAATGAATTTGTTATTAAATAGGTTTGGAATAGCTTCAATAATCTCAAAAAGATCCATTAAAAATGTTTTATACTGGAGATTAACCATAAAATCAGTGTTTGCAGAAAAATATGCCGATAAAATAGGTTATTTGATAGAGAAAAAACAAAGAACAGCTAACAATTATCAAACAATTGAGTTAACACAAGGTTGTGGGAATCAAAATATGCTTCCATTAGGAAGATTGCTTAAAGATTTAAGAATAAAATTAGGATTTTCAATAGGAGAAATACAAGAAAAAGCAGTATTTAGTTATGGAAGATATGAAAAAAAAGGATTTATTTCTAGAGAACATTTAAAAAAGTTAATCAACTACTACAAAACAAAAAAATTAGGAAGATTTTTCAATATATTAAATTCTCTTTCAAATAAAGAAGATCTCTATGAAACCTATTCTCACAGAGTTATAAATGGAATAATTCAATTTTTAAAAGAAAAAGAAATAATTAATAAGGATAACAAGGGGGTGATTGGCATAACAAATAATGGAATTTTACAACTACAAAAAATAAAACAAGGCAACTTAGATGGAATGTTGACAGAATTAGAAATACTTTCAGAATCCCATATCACATGGGTTCCAGTAAGAGAAGTAAAAAAAATAAACAATGATAAAAAAGTGGTTTATGATTTAACTGTTGAAGACAATCACAGTTTTATAGCTGAAGGTTTTGTAGTTCATAATACAACAACAATAGCAAAAATGGCTAACTATTACAAAAAAAGAGGCTTTAAAACCTGTATGATAGGATTAGACGTTCATAGACCTGCAGCTCCAGAACAGCTTGAACAATTAGGCAAAAAACATAATCTTGATGTTTTTATAGACAAAAAAGAAAAAAAGCCGGAAAAAATTTATGAAAAGTTTAAAACAGAATTAAAGAAATATGATATTGTTTTTATAGATACTGCGGGCAGGCACTCTTTAGACAAAAAGCTTGTTAAAGAAATTAAAAAATTAAATAAAAAAATAAAGCCAGATTACAGCATCTTAACCATAACTGCAGATATAGGCCAGTCAGCAAAATCTCTGGCCGAGGATTTTAAAAAAACTTTAAACATAAACGGGGTTATAGTTACAAGGATGGACTCTACTGCTAAAGCCGGGGGCTCTTTAACATCTTGTAACGAAGTTAAAGCAAGAGTATACTTCATAGCTACAGGTGAAAAAATTAATGACTTAGAAACATTTAACCCTTCTTCATTTATCTCAAGAATTCTCGGGTTAGGCAGTTTAGAAACCTTAATTGAAAAAGTTGAGTCAGCTGTGGATAAAGAAAAAGGGAAAAAACTGAAAAAAAGAATAGAGCAGGGAAAGTTTACTATGGATGATTTATATGAACAACTAAAATCAATGAAAGGAGTAGGCTCATTTTCTAAAATTGCCTCGCTAATACCTGGGTTTGGAAAAATAAAGGGCAAACTGCCAGAAAACCAGCTTGAAAAACAAGAAGATAGAATGAAAAAATGGAAACATGCTATAAACTCGATGACAAAACAAGAAAGAGAAAATCCAGACATATTAAACACTTCAAGAATTCAAAGAATTGCCAATGGTTCTGGAATCCATACTTCAGACATCAGGGCTTTATTAAAACAATATAAAATGTTGAAAGAATTCATGAAAACTGGGCAGGGTAACTTGAACAGTTTCAACTTTAACCAAAAACAGCTGAAAAAAATGGCAAAAAAGTTCGGCAAGTTTAAATTATAATGAAAAAAATAATAGATGCAGGAGCAGAAGCTATAATTTTTCTGAAAAATAATAAAATACATAAAAAAAGAATTAAGAAGAATTACAGGCACGAAAAAATAGACGAAAAATTAGGAAAAAAAAGAACAAGAACTGAAGCAAGAAACATTGAAAGAATTTCTTCTGTCATCAATGTTCCTAAACTAGCAAAAGTTGATGAAAAAAATAAAGAGATAATTATGCAGCACATAAAAGGAAAAAGGTTAAGCGAACACTTAAACAATTTTTCTGAGAAAAAGCAAAAACAAATAGCAAGAAAAATTGGCAACGGGGTTGGGAAAATGCACGAAAAAAGCATAATTCATGGGGACCTAACCACATCTAACCTCATCTTATCTAAAAACAAAATCTTTTTCATTGACTTCGGGCTTTCTTTTTTTTCAAAAAGGAAAGAAGACAAAGCTGTTGACTTGCATTTGCTAAAACAAGCTTTAGAAGCAAAACATTTTCAAAACTGGGAAAAACTGTACAAAGAAGTGATAAAATTCTACAAACCCCAAAACAAAAAACAAATTCTTAATCAGATGAAAAAAGTTGAAAAAAGGGGCAGACATAAGCAATAAAAAAGAAAAAACACTACTTTTATAAATCTTAAAAAATTTAATCAGCAAAGCCCCATCGTCTAGTGGTCAAGGATAGGAGCCTTTGGAACTAAAACTTTTAGAAAAAGTTTTAGGAATCAAAACTAATCGGGAAAAAAGTTCAGAAGAAAGCTTCAGACCCAGGTTCGAATCCTGGTGGGGCTATTACTAATTTACACAATAAAAGCAAAAATAAAACTAAACAACACAAATATTTAAAAATAAAGAAAAAGAAAAATAAACATGGCAGAGAAAAAGAAAAGCGAGAAGAAAAAATTAAGTAAAGAAGAAGTAAAGAAAAAAATTTTAGCTTTAGCTAAAAAAGGCCTAACATCAGAAAAAATAGGTTTAGAGCTTAAAAAACAAAAAATTTATGTTAAAGATTACAACTTAAAAATTGGAAGATTTTTAAAAGAAAATAAGCTTTGGAAAGACCCCGACATATTTAACTTGCAGGAAAAAGTAAAAAGATTAAAAAAACATGTGCAAGAAAACAAGCAAGACACAAATGTTAAACCAAGCCAATTAAAAAAAGAGGCAAAATTTCTTAAATTGAAGAAATACAGACAAGCTTAATTATTAAAATGAA
>CAZAAB010000019.1:5485-10646 GCA_964483015.1 Candidatus Woesearchaeota archaeon
AATGAAAAAAGCAATAGAAAAAGCTGCAGATATTTTTCTAAAAAAAACCAAAGACAAATCTATCAAGGTTATCTCTCACAATGACACTGATGGAATCACCTCAGCAGCAATTTTAACTAAAACACTAAGAAAACTTGACAAAAAATTTTCAGTAAAAATAGTAAAAAATCTTGAAAAAGATTACTTAAAAAAATTAAAAAATAACATAATAATCTTTCTTGATCTGGGAAGCGGCCTTTTAAAAGAAATAAGTGAGATGGATTCAAATATTTTTATAATAGACCATCACGAAATTAAAGGCAAGCCAGGAGAAAACACAGTATTCATAAATCCCCACTCGTTTGATGAAGAAGAAATTTCTGCCTCAGGACTAACTTACATGTTTTCAAAAGCACTTTACAGCAAGGATGAACAGCTTGCCAATCTCGCTATAATTGGAATGGTGGGAGACATGTTGGGAAAAGAAATAAGCAAGCTGAATAATAAAATTCTGAACGAAGCAAACGCAGAAGTCAGAAAAGGACTGCTTATATACCCTGCAACAAGACCAATAAACAAAGCTTTAGAATTCTCTTCATCTCTATATGTCCCAGGAGTTACTGGCAACAGCAAAGGAGCTTATAAATTAGTATTAGAAGCAGGGATTGAAAAAGAAAACGGGAGGTTCAAATCATTAATAGAGCTAACTGAAGAAGAGCAGTCAAAACTACTAACCTCTATCTTGTTAAGAACAAAAAAACAAGATCAAGACCTGATAGGCAACATACATTTAGTTAAGTTTTTCAATAAATTAGAAGATGCAAGAGAGCTATCAGCAATGATAAATGCCTGCTCAAGACTTGGCCACAGCCATACAGCTATCTCGCTCTGCTTACACAATGAAAGAGCTAAAAAAAGAGCTGAAGAAATATATGCAAATTATAAACAACATTTAGTCAAGGCCCTAAACTATGCTGAAACAAAAAAGCAGGAAAAAGAAAGCCATATAATCTTAAACGCAAAAAACAAAATAAAAGACACAATAATTGGAACTGTAGCTTCTATACTTTCAATGTCAAAAGAGTACGAACAAGGAACAATAATAATCGCCCTTGCATATAGTAAAGATAAAGTAAAGGTTTCAGCAAGAATAGCTGGCAGGGGCCAAGGAAATGTTAGAAAGATTCTTGAAGAAGCCACAGAAAATATTGAAGGCGAAGCTGGAGGACACCCTCAAGCAGCAGGCTGCCTAATACCAAAAGAAAAAGAGCAAGAATTCTTAGAAAACATAGAAAAAGCGCTTCAAACAAAAGTAGTTAAAGTTTAAAAAGCAGAATTATTTCTAAACAATATGGCTAAACAAAAATTAGAAGAAGGAGACGTAGTTTTATGTACTGTAAAGAGAATCCAGGGCACCACAGTATTTGTAGATATAGAAAATAATGAAGAGGGGACAATAATTGTTTCAGAAATAGCTCCTGGAAGAATCAGAAATTTAAGAGATTATGTAGTTCCAGGGAAAAAAATAGCTTGTAAAATTTTGAAAATCGACAAAAATAACATCAATTTATCTTTAAGAAGGGTAAAAGAAAAAGAAAAAAAACAAGTTATGGAGCAGTATCAAAGAGAAAAATCCTCTTTATCTATCCTGAAAAGTGTCTTAGAAAATGCAGAAAAAATAGCTGATAAAATAAAAGAAAAAGAAAATAATCTCTACTCGTTCTTGCAAAAAGCTAAGCAAAAGCCAGAATTTTTGAAAAAATACATAAATAAAAAACAGGCTGAAAAAATATTAAAAATATTAAAAGAAAGGAAAGAAAAAAAAGTTACAATAAAAAAAGAGTTTTCTTTAAAGTCTAAAAAAGAAAATGGTTTAACAGTGATCAAAAAAATTTTGAAAAGCCACCAAGACAAAATAACCTATCTTTCTGCAAGTCATTTCTTGCTAAAGTTTAAAGAAAAAAACTATAAACAAGGAAATAAGCAGGCTGAAAAAATATTAAAAGAAATAGAAAACAAAACAGGAGAAAAAGCAGATTTTGAAATTTTAAAATGAACCTGCTAAAAAAGTGTAAGAAATGTAAGAAATACACATTAAAATCTGCTCACTGCAAAGAAAAAACCAGGCATGCAGGCTATAAATATATTAAAGTTAAAAATTAGAAAGACTATCTTGTTTTTCTTCTAAAACAGCTTCTCCGTAGCTCCCATCAAATCCCGGCTTAAAATTTATCTTGCCATTCCTATTCATCAAAATCAACTTCACAAGATCTTGCTCTTTATCTAAAAATCTCTTTAGTGCTTCTTCTCCAACATTGAACAAAACATTAAACTCGCTGCCAAACCTTTCAATTAACTTATAATAAATCCTCCAAACTGTTTTTGTAGAAATTCCCTTATTCTTATACAGCGAAATTACTTCATGTAATGGCAATAACTTATAATACTTCTTCTCATTATATTCTTCAGATTCCTGATCTCCCAGCTCTTTAACCCTGTTTTCAACACCAATAGTTAAATGTTTGCCGCATTTAGGACACTTGCCATTTAAATCTTTAGTTTTTGCAGGACTTGAAGAAAAATTGCATTTCCTATGCCCGTCATAATGATATCTCCCATATCTTGGATCAGTTTCAATAGTAGCTAAAAAACTATTTTCTCTTATCTGTTTAATAATATCTTTATAATCTAACTTATCAAAAACAGTTGCCTCCCTGCCCATCCTCCAAGGCCAAAATGAATGAGAGTCAGAAAAACTCACAACAGCTTTATCATTTAAAAAACTAAACTTTCTTAACATCTCAGGATCAGCTGACATTCCAGATTCAACAGCATTTATCTCTTTACTTTTATCTTTAAAACACTCTTTTAAATTATCAAACCCAGACTTGCTCCCAAATATCCCAAACCAGGGTGTTAAACAATGTGCAGGTATTATCTCTATACCCTTGCTTATTTCTTTTAAGCTTTCAACTAATTCAACTGAAGAAAAACCAAATATGGGTCTGCCATCATAATCTAACCTGCCCTTAGATTTTAAAAAATTTATTGCCTGCTTAACAACCTCTTTATTCGGAACAAGAATAACATGATGAACTTTTCTCATCTTATCTTGTTTATACATTAAACTTATCTCGGTCTGCCATAAAAAAGGAAAATTCTCATAATATAAAATCCCCTGCCTTTCTTCTAACTTGTCTAACTCTTTAAACCACTTGGGATGCTGAAAATCCCCAGTACCTAACAAGTTTACCCCTTTTATTTTTGCAAACTTGACTAAATTTTCTACATTTATTTTATTGCTTGTAGCTCTTGCAAATCTTGAATGAATATGCAAGTCAGCTATAATTTTATTTTCAAACATCTTCAAATAAGTCTTTCAAAAACAAAGAGATTTAAATATCTAACCCAAATAAGAAAAAAAGCTATTATTCTTTAGGCCTCTCATCTCTTATGCCTGCTTTAGTTATATAAAACACGCATTCGTTATCTGGCAAGTTTGGACTGTCAATCAACTTAGCAACTCTTGAATCTTTCTTGCCTCTTCTTAAGTATAATCTGTATGTAGAATTATGAACAACAAAACCATTGGCAACATAATTTTCGTTTTCAGGAACTGAAAAATCATAAAATAACTGGTTAGAATCTTCAGTTTCTATCTCTCTTATTCTTTCAAATCTTAAATCTGAGTTTAAGAGTTTTCTAATAAATTCTATTTTTTGTTTTATCTGCCTATCTTTAATTTCCTGGCCCATCAACTCCTTAAATGCTTTTTTAAGCTCTCTTTTATTTACCCACTTATAACTATCTGGCCTTGATTTAATTATTCCGTAGGGTTTTAAACCTGCATCTCTCATTAATCTTGCCAATTCCTTTCTCTTAACAGGCATCATCTCTTTTGTATAAGTGTCTTTATAGTATTCTTTCCACTTTAACAATTGCTCTTGTTTATCGCTTGCAGTAAATCCAATTTTTAAATAATTTAAAACATCCCTACTGTTAATTCTCAAAACATTCATATTTTTTCTTCCAACATCAAATTTTATTGTTGACCTTATACCAAATCTAAGCAAAAATAATTGCAAATATCTTAAAATTTTCTTATCTTTTTGAGCAACTTTAATTGTTGCTCTTTTTTTATTTATATATCCTTCCGCATCCACAAATCCCCTTATAAAAGCTGAAACTACTTCTTTCTTTGATTTCCCAATATAATCATAAACCCATGGTAAAATTAATTCAAAAAAATCTCTTATTTCTTTAGAATTTATATTTAGATTATAACAATTTTTACCTTTTATCTTACTTATATTCCCTCCTCTTTTAAATTCTTTTCTGAACAACCCATTATAACTTTCTAAAACTTCTTTTCTTTCATCTCTAAATCTAACAATTCTTTCCCCTAAATTTCCGTCTCCAATAAAATATCCTAAAATTTGAGAAACCCCCGGAGTCATAAATTCAGGAATGTTAAGATTCTGATGTTTATTAGTTTGAATAGAAACAGTTTCTAATTGCATTCCTCCAAATTGCTCCTGAATATTTTCAACAACCTCCAGAGAAGTTGGATAATCCTGATTTAAAACCCTTTTAAATTGTCTAGGTGTTATTCCAATTTCTCTACAAATCTCTTCTCTCGTAATACCTTCTTCCTTTAACTTCTTTTTAATTTTTTTAGAAGAAGATGTAGGAATATTAGTAATTTTTTTTACATTCTTATTCAGAAGTTTTTGTCTTTCTCCTTCAATATCAACTTTTCCTGCTTGAGCAATAAACTCTCCTTCTTCCAGTTCTCTAGCTTCTTTCTCCACAAATCCAAAATTGTCTATTGAAAAAAACCTATGTAATGGCGAACATTCAATTTGCCCCCCCGCCTTTATAGTATACTTCTTTTTAACATCTGGATTAGTAAACACCAAATCAGATTCTGCATTCTCAAAATCCATTCTTAAAAAGTTTCCAGAAAAGACTTCTTCCTGATTCATCTCTTTTATCTCTTTAATAGATCCATCTCCTAACTGAATTAAAGAATCGCCAGTTAGACATGCGTGCCCTACTATATTCCCTCCAATAGCTGTGGTAGGGTCTCCAAACATTATTGCAGGGTTAGACATAACCTGGTTTGTGACAAAAATAGCCACATTGTGCTGTTCAGCTAATTTAATTAAATCATGAATATACC
>CAZAAB010000020.1:0-10523 GCA_964483015.1 Candidatus Woesearchaeota archaeon
TCAACTTCAAACAGTGGGCAAGATCTGCTAATCCGGAAAAATTCCCTGGCTTGCCTAAAAAATACCCTTCTGCTTTCCTACCATATCTTTTTCCATCTCTTTTAACAGGAAAATCAAACCAATAAATACCGCTCCCGGACTGCCTTATAGCTGCAGAATATCTTCTGCCATTTCTAATTAAGATAATTGGCCTCCCGCCTTCATAACTGCTTTCTTCTAAACTGCAGTTAAAATCATTTAAAACGCAAAGCTCTTCTAAACTTTTTTTAAAATCAGATAAACTGAATTCTACAGCTGGATCATAACTCATATTTAAAAATAAAAAATTTTATTTATAAATTTTTTTATTCTAAACCACCCTATTCAGAAAAAACATGGCATCTAAATTTTTTTAATTTAAAATTCTCCTCTCTCAAAGCATCTTTACTTAAACCTGCTTTTTTACATAAACACTCTAAAAACTGCTTTTTTGAAAAACTATTTTCTTCAGCTACTTGAGGAAGTAACAAGCCTTGTTTTCCCTCACACTCGCAGATTAAGCCATCTTTGCCATTTTCAAAATCTTCTTTACTGCATTCTTTAGGCAGTGTTAAAATTGAAATTTCAATCTTAACTTTTTTTAACTCTTCTTTTTTCAAGGGTAAAAATCTCGGGTCTGAAAAAGCCGCTTTCTTACTTGCTTTATAAACTGCTTTATTTAAAGGCATAGGAGAAAGAAAACCAATGCACCCTCTTAACTTATTATTTTTCTTTAGAGTCACAAAAACACCTCTTTCTTCATTAAAATCATACTTGCTTAAATCAATTTTTTTCCCAAACTCTTCTTTTATACTTTCTCTTGCTAATTTTAATAATCTTTCTTGCTTTTTTAACGGTTTTGACATATAAAAATGTAGAAAAAATGTTTAATAAATCTTACTTACCTTTTAAATCTTTGACAAGCTTGTCAGCTTCTTTATTTATCTGCTTAACTGCAATTTCTATAGCTTTTTTAACTGTTCTTCCCTTACCAGATTTTATTTTTAAAACAGGATCTTCACTTGGGTGCTTTCTTCTCCAAGCTACAAAATCAATCTTGCTATCTTTAGCTAAATAAGCTCTTAAAACCTCAGCTATAGTCAGGTTGTCAAGCTTGATTTCAGCTTCACTCTCTTCATTTTTCAAATATTCAACTTTCATTTTTCATAAATTTGTTTTTGCTTTATTTTCCCTACTTCTTTCTTTTCCCGAAGCTTCTCTTTTGCTGTTATATTTTTTCTTCAGCTTTTTTTGAAAAGTCCAGTTAAATTCTGGGTTTTGCTCGTAATCTTTTTTGAAAAGATTACTACTCTTTTAAAGCTTTTTATTCTAACTCAACCTCCCCCACCATCCCCCCATCTTCTTTATTTTCTTTTTCAATCTGCTTTTTTGCCTTTTCTATCCTTCTTTTCTCCCTTTCTTTGTCTTCTTTTTCAACCTGCCTAATCAAATCCTGAGCTTTCTTTTCCTGAGGTGTAAGCCCTTCTTTTTTCTCTTGCTCTTCCTGCCTCTTCTTCAACTCCCCGACAGTTATTTTCTTTGTTGTGTCTTTATTAAATCTTAATTTTTCTGATTCTTTATTTTTTCTAAATTTCTCATTTATAGCCTCTTTAATTCTCTCTTCCTCACTCCCCGTATCTTCCCCTATTAATTTTATCTGAAAAAACTGCTCAAGTCTTCTTAACAACTGCCATGAATTTTCTGGCAGCTGGTTATTTTCAACCATTTTTATAGCTGCCTCGCTTTCCTGAATCTTCTCAGCTAACTGTTTTCTTGTTAACTTTTCTTTTCTCCTTGCTCTTAAAATTTCCCAGTTGAAATTATCTACAAGATTTAAAGGTCTGTTTTTATCTCTTTTCTCTTTTTTAACCTTTTCAATCTCTCTCTTCTTCAAATCGTCTAAGGTAACTTCTTTTTTCTCCTTTTTATCTGTTCCAGACATTCTTCTCAATCTTTCCTTAACAGTATACTTTTTTTCGCTTTCTTTTAACTGCTGTGCAGAAGGCCTTCTGATTACTGGAATTTCTTCCCTCTTACTGCAATCTTCACAAATCTTAATCACCTCGCCACCAGCAATAGCATCTACTAACTTGGCTTCTTCTTCACTTTTGCCGCATTTAAAACATTGTTTCATACTTGAAATAATTATTTTTTATTTAAAAAACTTTCAATTTCTGTTAACTCATTAACTTTTTTAATTTTATATTTTTCATCGATTAAAATAACCGGTAGTTCATCAATACCATAAATTTCTTTTAAAAAATCTAAGGAAATAAAATCAAAATCTCCTGCAATAGGTATAAGCAAAACCTCTCCTTTGTACTCTCTCTTCAAATTTTGTAAAAAGTCGGAAAATACTTTTTGCTTAGCCTTTTTATCTAAAGAAGGCTCATCATACTGGTAAAGATAAACAATATTGCTATAAGAAGAATTGCACTGTCTTTTTATCTTCATACTATTCACCCACAACATTGTTCTCAACAAGTCATATTTCTTATGCTGCAATTCTAATGATTCTGTTATTTTTTGGGAAGATTCTAATTCATCTAAAACAAGAGCTTCTTCATAAATCCTATCTGCAAATTCTATATTTTTTTTCTCTATAACTTTGCAATCAAAATCAGAACGACTTATTGCTTCAGTCATTATTCTCGCATCTAACATATCAAACTCAGATTCCTTATATAGTTCACTTATTTCTTCAGCTCTCCAGGACTCAACACCAAACCCAATCAATATACCTGTTGTAAAAATAAGGCCTGCTACTAAAAAAGCTTGCCAAAAAACATGTTTTTGCTTATTCATGTTTATTTTGTCCCCCAGCTTATATCTTTTCTTAAAACCTTATAAATGGCAATCGGGATTATAAATGGATAACACATAAGGTAAAAAACTAAATAAACAGGCATATATAAAAGGTTTCCTTTCTTAAATGCTTTCTCCTTCATAATCCCCTGAGCAAGCAAGGTATAAACTAAAGAAGTTAAAAACAGAAAAATGCCAAAAACATTTAACACTGTGGGGGTTACTGCCAAATCATCTAAGGATAGTAAAGAAGAATCACTAACTATCCTATACTCTGTAATAAATCTCACTAAAATAAATCTTGAGATAAAAACATAAGCAAAAATTCCAAGCCCGACAACCCCCAAAAATAAAGAAATAACAAAAAAAGGCAAGATAAAACATCCTAACATGCCTCTTTTCAAAAAAGTTTTCTTATACTTATTTATAGTTTGGAAACCCCCCATATTCCACCTAACTCTCTGCTTAAACCACTGCCTTACTTTTGACGGGACCACAGTATAAACTTTTGAAGCGATACACATCTTTCTTTTATAGCCATAATAAGCTAAACGCCATGTTATTTCAATATCTTCAGTCAGGTTTTCAGTATCAAATCCCCTTATTTTTTTAACAATGTCTTTTCTATAAATACTTAAGGGTCCTGGTGTGACATAAACAGAATCAACAAACTCCAACAATTTCCTTGTCCATGCAATAACAGCATATTCTATAGCCTGAAGCTTTTCAATAAACCTTTTTCTATTTTTTACTAAAATTGCCGATGTCACAACCCCTACCTTTCTATCATTAAAAAACCCAATCATTTTTCTAATAGCTTCTTTTCTTGGGTAAGAGTCTGCATCCATAACCCCTATCAATTCCCCCCTTGCTTTTTCTATTGCTTTATTTATACTGTCTGCCTTGCCAGTATTTTTCTTATTTAAAAGTCTAACTCTTCTATACATACTTGCTAACTTCTTAACTATCTTCTTAGTATTATCTTCACTTCCATCATCCACAACTATAACCTCTATCAAATTTTTATAATCTGACTCTAAAACCTTTTTAACAGTGCTTTCAATACTCTTCTCTTCATTATACGCAGGTATTATTATTGTTAAAGAATAACTTTTTCTTGATTTGGGATAATAAAAAAGTTTTTTCCTGTTTTTGAAATAAAGTAAAATAAAAAAAGAAGTCATATATAACGCTACAAACATATATGTCAAATAAATATAAGGTAAAATCGTCATTTTTATTTATCTTTTACATGAAAATAATTGTAAAATTCCTCGCTTAACTTTAATTCTTTTGTCCTGCCCTGCTTTTTAGCATTTATCAAACCTAACTCAACAAACTTCTTAACATGATTATAAGATTTATTCCCCCTAATCTTTACTATCACTGACTGCTTTACCGGCTGTTTATAAGCTATAACAGCGAGTGTTTCTTGTTCAGCTCTAGAAAATTCAGAATTTCCAGTAGCAAGTCTTTTAACCATTTCTGAATACTTGTCTTTAACATCCATCTTCCACTTGTTTTCTTTATTCAAAATTTCAATTGCCCCTTTTTCCCCATACCTTTCCTTCAACTGCCCCATAACCTCTTTTATAAGTAAGGGATTTAAATCAGTTAACATAATCAGCTCTTGTAAAGAAAGCCATCTGCCAGATATAAACAAAGCTGCCTCTATTTTATTCATCCAGATTAACCTATCTTCATTACTTCCTCTTTCTAAACCTTTCATATTTAGAAAACCTCTTACAACTTTAAAAATCTATAGTTATCTGTGATTAAAAACTTTCTTTTTATAAAAAGTAAATAAAATTGGGAAGCCGAACATAGCAATAAATAATTGAGATAAGAGATAATAAATGCCAATAATATCAACAAAAATGTAGAGCAAGATTAGATTAACTGTAAAAGCTCCCAAACTTACTAAAAAAAACTCATAATACTGCCTATGCAGTTTTTTTGGATTAAAATTATTAAAGATATAAGCCCTATTTAAAGAAAAACTCAAAACAGTCATTGACAAAAAAGAGATGACAAAAGAAAAGATATAATTAAAATTTATCAAAGAAGTTAAGATGAATAGAAGTAAAAACATAAAAGAGCCGTTAATTAGGGCTATATAAACACATTTTTTTAATTCTTTAAAATGTTTCTTAGCTCTTTTTTTAAAACAAAGATTATATGTTTTAATTTTTGACATAATTAAAATAAAAAAATATTATTTAAATATTTTTTCCATTCTCTTTTTTAATTAATACTTTAGATTTTTGATTAAACTCTTCTTAATACTTTAGATTTTTGATTAAACTTTTTTTCAAAAAGTTTATACTTTAAATCTTAATAATGCTCCAATACCTGTCATATTCCAAAATTGCTGTCCCTCTTCTGTATCTGTACTAACAATCTCAACTTCAGCAGAAATATCCTCTGCCTTTTTTTTCATCTTTTCTCTCTCTTGTTTTTTTAGCTTCTTACTTAAAATTAAGGTTTCAACTGCCCCATATTTTAATGCTTTCTCTACCTCTTTTTCTTTATAAACAGCATTTATCCCCTTCCCAATTCTTTCAAAAAACTTCTCTAATAAGTTTTTCTCGTGAATTATTTCCTGCTCTTCTAACAAATCTTTTGAAGCTTCAACTAAATCCTCTAATCCCTGCTCATCTGCATTCCCTATATCTTTAGTCCCAATAACCTTGTCTTTTAATGCTGTAATTAAATGCCCTTCTTTTAAAAAATCCTCTTTTGTAGGTACAGGCCCTCCAAGAATTATCCCTTTTAATCTGTCTCGCTTAAAAAAAGCTTTTTTCATAGCTTCTGCAACTCTTTTATAAAATCTTTTTGCCATGCCCTCAGTCAATCTCTCAAATCTTTGCGATGAATTATGTACTATCAAACCATTTGCTATAAAATTATGATTCTTCGTCTCTATATCTATTGTTTCAGATTCTCTAATTTTTTTTATACTTGATATTTTGACAGCAATTAAATTAGAATTGTAGAATCTCAACAATCTTTTTTTAAGATCATTCCATTTTATTTTGTCAACTATATTTTCCCTAAATAGTTCTTTGCTTAGTTGTCTTTTATTCACAAAAAATAAGGGATTAGAAAATTGTGTGGTGGTGCATCCAGAATTTCTTAAAATTCTAGCAACATCCCTGCCATTTACAACTAATTGCCTCACCTTATTTCTTTTACTTCTTTTATTAATTAATTCATTTAATTTTTTCATCTTCTTTTTAGATATAAAACCTATTTTATCCCTAAATATCTTCAAACTTTTTTTATCATCTACTGCTAAGGTATATCTTTTTTCATCAGAATAAGGATTTCTCTTATTATTATATTCTAGGATTGATGAAATAATTCCAAATCTCAATAAGGAAATTTGTAGTTGCCTTATTACCTTTTTATTATTTACCCCTAATCCTATCCTTCCAGAAGAAACATAGCCTTCCGCGTCATAAAATCCAGATATAAAAGCAGAAAGAATATCGTTTGGGGATTTTAGAATTTTTTTGGGGATTTTAGAATTCAAAGCATTAGAAATTTCTGAGAATTCTTCCCTTATAAGACGTACTAAAGGTCTGCTAGTAATCCTTATTTGATGATAATTTTTACTCTCTCTGAACCTATAATTTGAGTCTATTTCAAATAGCAGGTCAATCATCCTTTTGTATTTTAAGGCCACTTTTTTTCTTTGTTCGAAAAGACTTATCCTATCTTTTTCATCATTCCCGTCCCAAAAATAATACCCTAAAAACCTCGCGAACTCCTCATTTATCTCCGAGGGAAGTTTTATATGTGAATATTTGTAAGGCTCAGTATACTTTTCTATAAAGGATTCATAGTCAATCCTCAAATTATGGCATATCTTTTTAAGAATGTGTCTTTTTGCATTTATTTTTCCTAATTCTATAGCAGATATTCTTGCTCGATCTACCCTTGATTTTTCTGCCAATTCTTTTTGAAATAAATTTTTTTCCTTTCTCTTATCCTTTAACAACCCCCTTCCTTTTTCCGTAATGCTAAATGAATTATAATATTTCTTAGATTTAATCTTTTGTTTTTTTCCTTTTACTTTTATCTTCTCTGGCATGACCAAAAAGTCGCCTTCTCTGATTTCAGAAAGGGGCATTTCTTCAATTCCCTTCTCTGTCCTAATGAAGAACAAATGGTCTTTTGAAGATTTTATCTGGAATTTTGGATAACATGTTTTTATTTCATACAATTGTTTTTTATTCTCCCACTTTGAGATTATTGGAGTTTCTTCACTATTTTCTTCATTAAAATTTTCTGATTGTATTATAAGAGGATTATGAGAATCTCTCAGCTCTATTAACTCCCCATTATGTTTCATTACCAATGTGTCTGGACTTAAACATTGCCCCCCAGCTCTCTGTTTTCCAGGAACACCAGAAGTCATATGCCTTAAAACTTTGACATGTTTTCCCTCTAACAATCCTAAAGTGGCCTCTTTCCTATCCATAACAACCAATCCATAAACTTCTTCAGCTTCTAACATCTTTTTCAGGGGTTCAAGAACAAACTCTTTATCACATCTATACAATCTCGTGTTTAAGGGTTGCGGAGGTTCGATAACCCATAGCTGAATCTCTGTTCTTCCTTCAGATTCTGAAACATTGCCGCAAAAAATAGCCATCCCATTCTCAGGAGTTTTTTTATAATTTTTCAAATCCCTGCCTATTGTGTCTAATGCTGAAATAACATTCTTCCTTGTCTGCTTTGATTTAATATTTTCAGCTGTACCCTTTTCATCTTCCATCTGTTTTTTCACAGTATTTAAATTTTGGCCACCAGGTATATAAACAGTAATAAGTTCAGTATGCTGTCCTTTTATCTTATCCAGCTCTTCTACTAATTCTTCTAATTCTTGTTTTGACATTGCCATTTTCCTGTTAATAAAAAGAAAAACAGTTTATAAATTTAAGCAGAAGAATTATAAAATCTCTTCTAAATGAGAATTAACTTCTCTGTTTTCAGCAAACTCTTTTAATTTTTGATAGCTTTCTTTATGTATTTTTCTCGCTTGTTCTCTAACTTTATTTAAATCTTCGTCTTCAACCTCTACCCCAAAATATGTCCTGTCTAAAAGACCTTCTGAAGAACTCAAAAGCTCTACTCTAAAACTGTAATAGTCATTTGTTTCTGTTGATCTTACTCTTGTCGATAAAGTATATCTACAAAAACTCAACTCCCCAACATAAGAACGTAATAAAATCTGAATATCTTCTTTTGATTCTTCCATATTTTATCATATTTTCTTCATTTAAAAACAAATGTGTATTAAAGTGATAGAAAAGATATTTAACTGTATTTTTATTTAACTGAAAATGAAAAAACAAATTAAAAACACAATAAGGAAAACCTCAGGAATCATTTTAATCATTGTTGGCATATTTGGCCTTTTCCTACCTCTATTGCAAGGTTTGCTTTTAATAGCTCTCGGCCTTTACTTACTTAACTACAAACCACTGACAAAATAGTTTAAGAAAACTTCTTTAAGAATGTCCGCTAACTCTTCTCTACTTATTCTTTTTTGCCTTTTCTACATACCTTTTTTCTAATTGCTCCTCTTGCTTTTTCCAAACTTTCAGCTTGAAAACTCATTCCTTCTTCATATTCTTCATTCCCTCTTTGAATATTTATTCTAACTTTATATATTGAATTCTTTTCACAAAGAGCAAACTTTAAAAAATAGTCAGAAACTACTTCTCCCCTTGCTGATAAGAATATGTTTTTGATATTCCCTGACATAATCAAAAATAATTTGATTATTTAAAAATAAAATTATTCTAAGATATATATTAAAAACTAAACAAACTCTATTTTAAACTTGCCTTTTTTAATTTTTTCAGCATTTGTTACTGCCTTTAAATCTTCTAACATACCATTTAACTTTTTCCTACTCTTTTCACTTAAAGTTAGTTCAACTTCTGCTTTCAAGGATTTGTTATTTTCTGACTTCTTTTTTCTAACTTTTTCTAAAATTTCTATAAATAACAGGTATTTTTCCTTATCTTCTTTCTTGCTCTTAATTTTGATTTTCTTTGGCCATTCAGAAATATGTATCGACTTTTCGTTTTCATATTTCTTAAAATATCTTTGCCAAATTTCTTCTGTAACAAACGGAACTATCGGAGCCATCATTTTTGTTATGGCTAACAAAGAATGATATAAGCTGTACAAAGCTGACAGCTTCTCTTGTTTTTTACCATTATAAACCCTGTCTTTAACTATCTCAATATAATTGTCTGCAAAATCTTGCCAAAAAAACTTGTCAACCTCACGCTTAACTTTAGAATATTGATACTCATCAAAATTTTCTGTTGCCTCCTCAATTAGATCATTTAAATGTAAAAGAAAAGACCTATCAATTTTCTCTAACTTTTTCGGCTTTCCTGGCTTCTTATCAATATTCATAAAAACAAATTTTGAAGCATTCAAAATCTTATTCACAAATCTTTTTCCTGTAATCAAATCTTTCTCTTTATACGGCAAATCCTCTCCCAACTTACTTCCAGCTGCCCAGTATCTTAATGCATCAGCCCCGTATTCTTTAAACACTTTTTGAGGCAAAACAACATTGCCCCTGCTTTTAGACATTTTCTCGCCATTTTCATCTAAAACATGCCCTGAAACAGCAACATCCTTAAAAGGATTTTTCTTAAAATGCAAATTGCTTTTAATTACTGTCTTAAAAAGCCAAAAAGTGATTATATCGTGAGCCTGAGGCCTTAAACTCATTGGGAATAATTTCTTTTGCTGTTTTTCCGGCATCAACTTTACAGCAAGTCTTGGGGTTAAAGAAGAAGTAAACCAAGTGTCTAAAACATCTTTTTCCCCTTCAAATTCCTTGCTGCCACACTCACACTCGTCTTTTGGCTTATCCCTTAAAGGGTCTACTGGCAATTGGTTTTTTTCAGCCAACTTAACCTTGCCACATTTTTTACAGTACCACAATGGGAAAGGAACACCAAAATGCCTTTGTCTTGAAATTAACCAGTCCCACTGCAACCCTTTTACCCAGTTGTCATACCTAACTTTCATATAATCTGGAAACCATTTTAACCTGCTGCCCCATTTTAACATTTTGTTTTTCAAATCCAAATACTTGACAAACCACTGTTTCATCTTAACAAATTCTAACTCTGTCCCGCATCTTTCATGAACATTGACATCATGCTTAATCTTTTCCTGCTTTTTCATTTTGCCTTGTTCTTTCAAATCTTCAACAATTCTCTTTCTTGCTTTTTTTATTTTCATTCCTTCATACTTTCCAGAAATAAAAGACATTTTGCCTTCTTTTGTAATTGCCTCCTTAATTGGCAAATCGTGAGCTTGTTGCCATTCCATATCTGTCTGATCGCCAAAAGTGCAGCACATAACAATTCCAGTACCTTTTTCTGGATCTGCCCTCTTATCTTCCAAAATAGGTACTTCAAAACCAAACAAGGGAACTTTTGCCTTCTTACCCTTATATTTTTTAAATCTCTTATCTTCAGGATGATAAAAAACAGCCACACACGCAGGCAACAACTCTGGTCTTGTTGTAGCAATTACTAAATCCTTGCTACCAACCTTAAAAACAATATGATTATACTGGCTGTCAATTTCTTTATCTTCTGCCTCTGCCTGGCTTATTCCTGTCTGACATCTCGGACAATACATTGCAGGAGCTT
>CAZAAB010000021.1:0-10493 GCA_964483015.1 Candidatus Woesearchaeota archaeon
CTTGCTGCCCTTCCTATTAAAGAGCCTACAGTTTCCTTTCCTAAATGATAAGATTCTCTTAAGATGTATAAGCCAACTGCCAGTGCAAGTAAAGAATCAACTCTTACTGAATAACGAGTTAAGAATAAACCAATAAAGATACCTAAACTAACAAGCAAGTCAATTCTTGAATGTATCCCATCAGAAATTAGTGATACAGAGCTTTCTTTTTTCCCAGTATATATTTTAATCTGAGACATAACCCCATTGATTAAAGCAGATATTCCCATAGTTAAAAACCCTGTCAATCCCAAAGATAAGGGGGAAGGACTTACTAATTCTCTTACTGCCTCAAAAATAATAAATAACCCAGAAGCAAATATTATTAAGGTTATTGCAAATCCAGAAATCACTTCTGCTTTTCCATGCCCGTAAGGATGCTCTTTGTCAGCAGGCTTTTCACTTGCCTTAATCCCAATAAAACCGATTATTGAAGCAAACACATCAGTACCAGAATTAATACCGTCGGCAAAAATAGCTCCAGATTTAGAAATAAAGCCAACTATTAATTTCCCTGCAGCTAAAATTAAGTTAGCTAAAACTGCTAAAATTGAAACAAAAATTTTCTTGCTTTTCATTTTTCTAATTCGCTGCTTTAAAAAAGAAAAAAAGGAAATAAAAAGTTATTGGTTTACTTTATCTCCTTTAGTCTTTTTTCTATTTCCTGCATTTCTTGCTTTAACTGGTCAATATCTTGTTTTGCTGCTTGTTTATCTTGTTCAAGTAACTGCTTTTCTTGTTTTTCAGTTAATTGTTGTGCAGGTATTGGCTGTGCAGCTCTAAATCTAAAGCCTCTTCCCCAGGCCATTCCTCTACCTCTGCCAAAGCCTGGTTTTGTAAAGCCAGGGCTATTAAATCCAGCACAGTAGCCAAGACCTCTTCCAGTCATAGGCCCTCTTCCATCAGGACCTGTTCTATCTCCTCTAGGCATTTTTATTTACCTCCATATTTTATTTATTTAATTAGTTTGATTTATTTAATATAAACTCTAAAACTTTTTCTAAAAGTTCTATTATGAATAAGTATTCGTTATTTATAAATGTTTCGTTTTGAATACTTATTCAAAATCAGATATAAGAATCAGAAAACCATTTTTCAAATGCCTCATCTTCTGGCATTATTTTCAAATCTTCACAATACCTTTCAAGTGCATCTTCTTCATATTGTAAAATCTTTTTTTCATGATGACTTTGTTGTTTAGTTCTTTCCCATGTCCCATTTAAAACAAAACTTATAAAATCCATCTCTAACTCATTTACCCACCAAAATAAGCTATTTTTAACCCCAGAAACAACTATCTCCTCATCCTCTTTATAAACATCATTAACATTGTTTATCCCGACCATAAGCCCGTATTTCCCAAGACTTCTCATACCTGGGTTATTTTCTCTCATGTATCTCAAAATTTCTCTTTCACCCTCTGCTATTGTTTTCCAAAGCTCACTTTCTTCACTGCCGGAAACTAAAGGCCTAATCACATAAACTTTAGCTTCTTTTGGCTTAAACAAATAGCCAAGACTTTCTTCAACAGACACATTTAATTTTCTTTCTCTTACCATTTTAAAAGAATTACATAATTAAGAATTTTCATCCTTTTTAAATCTTTATCAACTCTTAAATATAATAAAAATCAACAAATAGCAAGAAAAATGGAGCAAAAAAAGAGTCAAAAGCCTGCTTTAAAAAAGTCCAAAATCTATTTTTTAAGTAACTACCCTCCAAAAGAATGTGGTATAGCAACATTTACACAAGATCTTTCTATTGCAATGGATAAAAGATTTAACCCAAAGCTTAAATCAAAAGTAATAGCATTAAATGAGGAAACAGATTTATACAATTATGGAAGCAAGGTAATGATGCAGATTGATAAAGATAATATTGACGATTATATTGATAAAGCTGAGAAAATAAATAAAAATCCAGAAATAAAGTTAATAAGTATACAACACGAGTTTGGATTATTTGGCGGTGAACATGGAAGCTACTTAATACCTTTTTTAGAAAAAATAAAAAAGCCAGTAGTAATAACTTTTCATTCAGTTCTTCCAAATCCAGACAAAAAAAGAAAAAGAACAGTTAAAAGTTTAGCTGAAAAAAGTTCAGCATTAATAGTCATGGCGAAAAAAGCTGTTAGTATTTTATCAAATGATTATGACATTAAAAAAGAGAAAATACATGTAGTTAGACATGGAATTCCAGACATATCATTTCAATCTTCAGAAAAATACAAAAAAAAGTTAGGTTTACAAGGCAGGAAAGTCATAACAACTTTTGGCTTATTAAGCAGGGGCAAGGGAATAGAGTACATGATAAGGGCAGTAAAAGATTTAAGTGAAAAATATCCAGGAATACTATATTTAGTTATAGGTGAAACACACCCGGTAGTTAGAAGAAAAGAGGGGGAAAAATACAGAAACGAATTATTAAAAGAGGTAAAGAAACTAGGATTAAAAAACAATGTCAAGTTTTATAATAAGTATGTTGATTTAAGAACAATTCTTGACTACCTTCTTGCTTCTGATATTTATGTTTGCACAAATCTTGAAAAAAATCAGGTTGTTTCTGGAACACTTTCTTATGCTGTCGGCTGTGGAAAGGCAGTTGTCTCTACCCCAATAATGTATTCTGAAGAGATTCTTTCAGGAGAAAAAGGCTTGTTAACAGAGTTTAAACAGCCGTCTTCTTATGTAAAATCAATAGATAAGATTTTTTCAAATCCCGAATTAAAGAAAAGACTTGAAAGAAACGCATACTCTTTTGGGAGGAAAATGATTTGGTCAAATGTTGCTTCAAGATACTTGAATATTTTTAATAAAGCAGTGAAGTTAAGAGAAGAAACCACTAAAAAATTCCCAAAAATAAAACTAACCCATCTTAAAAACCTTACAGATAATTTCGGGGTCATACAATTTGCAAATCATTCTTATCCCGACAAAAAATCTGGATACACTGTAGACGATAACTCAAGAGCATTGATAGTATCAACACTTTATAATAATCTTTTCAATTCTCATTTTAAACTCCCAAGAATATATCTTAACTTTTTAAAACAAAGCCAGCGTGAAAATGGAAATTTCAAAAACAACCATGAAAACGAAAACGAGGTTCATGATGCATATAGTGAAGATGCTTTTGGGAGAGCTATATGGAGTTTAGGATTTGCATTAAATAAAAGCAGGGATTTAGAATTGCAAGAAAAAGCAAAAGAGCTATTTGACAATTCTTTTAATTATTTTGACAGTCTCCAGTTTTTAAGAGCTAAATCTTTTTCAGTCATAGGGCTGTGTCATTATTATCAAAAATACAATGACAATACAGCATTATTTAAGGCAAGAGAGTTAGCAGAGTCATTAGTAAAAGCATATGAAAAAAGTACAGATGGTGAGTGGAGGTGGTTTGAGAAAAAGTTAACATACTCAAATAGCAAATTGCCAGAAGCTTTATTCTTAGTGTATAATTTGACTAAAAACGAAAAATACTTAACAATTGCTGAAGAAACACTTGACTTTTTGACAAAAACACATTTTAAAAAAAACAAATTAATTCCTGTTGGCCAAAATGGATGGTTTAACAAACATGGTGAAAGGGCCTTGTTTGATCAACAGCCAGTTGAAGCTTCTTCAATGGTCCAGACATATTTGACAGCATATAAAATTACTGGAAAAAAGAAGTATTACGACAAAGCAATACTATCTTTTAACTGGTTTTTAGGAAGAAATCATTTAGGTCAGATGGTGTACAATGAAAACAATGGGGGGTGTTATGACGGGGTTTCTCATGAGTCAGTCAATCTAAACCAGGGGGCAGAATCTACAATCTGCTACTTAATAGCAAGACTTTTCTTAGAAGAGATTGAGAAAAAATAACATAAGATATTTAAACTCTTTACTTTTTTTATAATAATGAAAAAAGTAGTTTGGATTTCAAGTTATCTGCCAAGAGCAGGGGGAATTGCTTTCTATTCTTCAGACTATATTTCTGCACTAAAAAAAATTAAAAAAATTAATTTTAAGATAATAGCTTTAAAAGGTGACAATAAAGCAGACTACCCAGTTATAGATACTAAAGATAAAAACTGGCATAAGAAAGTTTTCAAAATTATTAAAAAGGAAAAACCAGATATAGTTCATTTTCAGCATGAATATGGGCTGTATGAAACCTATGAAGACAGAAATCAGAGAGTTGTTGATTTGTTAGGAAAATTAAAAGATGAGAAAATACCAACTGTTATGACATATCATTCAGTTTATGAAAGGTTAGAAGATTATCAGAAAAATTTTATTTCTTCATCATTAAAAAAGCTTGACGCAGGAATTGTTCATGAGCAGTATCAAAAAGATGCCTTGCCAAAAAATCTTGGATGGAAGCCGGAAAATGTTTATGTCCTGCCTCATGGAAGCAAAGAAGATGTTGATATAAATAGGAAAAGAGTAAGAAAATGGTTTGGCTATGATTCTGAACTTGTTGTTGGAACTGCGGGTTTGGCTGACAAAAGAAAAGGATTTATAACATTGATTAAACAGTGGCCAAAAGTAGTTAAAAAATTCCCAAACTCAACATTATCTTTAGAGTTAAAGCCTCATTTTAATATAGAAACAAGAAAGTATATTGACGAGGTTTTAGAAGAAGTTATGAAAAGTTCAGTTAGTGACAATATAGAGTTTATAGTTAAAGATTATTCAGTAGAAGAGTTTTATAAAAGGCTTACTTGTTTTGACGTCCTTGTCTTACCTTACAAAAGTGAGAGCCAGTCTGGAGTTCTTGCACACGGGTTTGCTGCTGGGACACCGGCAGTAGTTACTGACATAGAAGGTTTAGGAGCCGAGATAAGGAACAGCAAGGCAGGGATTGCAGTTAAAAAAAGAAAGAAGTTTTATAAAGCTATCAACAAATTATTAGCTTCAAAAAGTAAAAGGGAAAAATTCAGAAAAAATGCCAAAAAATATGTTAAGAAGGTAAGCGGCTGGTCAATAATTGCAAAAAAAACCTTTAAAATATATGATAAATTTTGGTAATCAAATTTTTCTCAAACCCTTAAAGTCAAACTTAAAGTCGATCGTATTTTTAAATTTCTTTTTCAGCTCTTTTTTATTGCCGTAAAATAATAAAGAGCCTCCAGAACCAGCACCTAAGATTTTAACCGCCTTACTTATTTTCAAACCTTTTTTAATCATCTTCTTTTCCTTTTTCCCGACTATATTTTTAGCAAGTTTTTCCCTGTTTTCTGTTTCTTTATTCATTAAACTTGCGAACTTTTCTAAGTTGTCTTTTTCTAAACATTTTTTCATATCTAAAGCTATTTTTTTAATATTTTTTAACTGTTCAATGTTTTTCCCTTTTTCTAAATTGTCAATCATCTTTTTATTAGCATTCCCAGATGAGTGACTGCCAACATAAACAATTAAAAGATTATTTTCTAATTTTTTTATAGTCTTTTTCTTAACTTTAACTTTTTCTCTTATAACCTTGTTTTTCTCAAATTTCCATAAATTAATGCCTCCAAAAACTGCTGAATACTGGTCTTGTTTACCGCCATTCACAATAAGCAGGTTTTCAATTTCAAATGCTTTTTCAGCAAGTTTTTCTTTTT
The DNA here is from genome assembly GCA_964483015.1 of Candidatus Woesearchaeota archaeon. GTDB lineage: Archaea > Nanobdellota > Nanobdellia > Pacearchaeales > GW2011-AR1 > PWGL01. The sequence continues at coordinate 5,630 of CAZAAB010000021.1, forward strand.
CAAGCTTTGTTATAAGCGCTGTTAAAACAACATTCATAGTTCCAGAAGTGCCTAAACCAGAAGAAGTAGGAATATTGCCTTCATATTTTAAGCCAACTTTATTTTTTTCAGCTATTAAACTTCCCTTAATATACTTATTAATAGAAGCATTTAGAACACAGCCCCCATATTTTTCTGGAAATGGTTGTATGTCTGTGGTCCCCCCTGCAAAATCGATTCTTACTGGTGCAATAACCCTTTTAACTTTTTTCATTTTAACAATAAAGAAGCCCCTAAAATTCCCGGCTCTTTTAGTTTGCTCCACACAATTTTTGTTTTGTTAGGAATTATAACATATTTTTTAACTTCTTTTCTCAATATTTTTAATAATTTATTTCCAGACTCTTTATAGCCGCCAGCTAAAACAACAATAGAAGGATTAAAGGCATTGATTAAACTGCCAATTCCCTGCCCCAGGTAATTGGCAAGTTTTTTTATTATTTTCTTTGATTTTTTATCTTTTCTTTTTACTAATTCACTAACTAACAGTTCCTTGCCCAAAATTTCTTTTGCCATTTTCTTTACTTTTTTACCGCCAGCCAACTCTTCAAAATATTTTTCGTTATCAATTATAATATGTCCTAATTCTCCAGCATTCCCTTCACCCTTATAAAGTTTATTCTCTATTATTATCCCGCCGCCAATACCAGTACCAAGGGTTAAGACTATCATATTTTTTTCTTTCCTGTTAAAAGATTCTGCAAGAGCTGCACAGTTTGCATCATTCTCAACTTCAATCCTGCCAAATTTTTTTAAAGTTTTTTTCAAGTCAAACTTTTTAAAAGGAAGGTTGGGAGGATTTTTTATCACGCCTTTTTCTAAAGGTCCTACTGAAGAAACACCAACACCCCTGATTTCTTTTTTATCAACATTTTCTAAAACCTTATTTACAGAATTTACTAACTCTTTTCTCAGCTTTTTCTTATCTTTAGGAGTATTTTTCTTCACCAATTTTCTTATTTTGTTTTTTTCAACTAACGCAACTCTTAACAATGTTCCTCCTAAATCTATTGCTATAGTTTTTCTTTTCATTTTCTACCGTATTTATCTTCTAATCTTTCTTCATCTTTTTCATCAAATATTCCATAAGAAACCTCTACTAACCTGACTTCATTTTCAGCTATAATTCTATGCTTTTCCCCTTTTTCAATAAAAACTTCATCTCCTGACCTAACTTTTTTCTTTTTATTACCTATTTCTACCAAAGCTTTAGTAAAAAAATGCCACAACTCATCTCTTTTCTTATGTTTTTGTAAAGATAACTGCTCGTTTTTTTTAATTGTTAAAATTTTAACAGTACATTTTTCATTAAAAGCCAGAACCTTAAATCTGCCCCATGGCCTTTTTTCTTGTTTTAACCTCTTTTTTCCTGCCATTTTATCTTAATTTTAAATAAAAAGCCTTTTTTATATGTTTTTACTGACAACTTGAAATAATTCTAGTATATTTTTTCTTTTTCTTTTACAAAGTTGTTTTTCTTCAGGAGCAAACCAGTTAACAACATAATTTTCCCATGGTTGCTCAATCTTTTCTTTGTGCTTTCCAAAAAAAACAAGAATATCCCTGCTTTTCAATTCACCATCAACAACAAGATGAGGGATTTTGTCAAATTTTTTATGAGTTAACATATAAGCAAGCAAGGAGTGATGCCCATCAAATAAAATTAGTTTGTTATTTATTTTAACCATTTTTATGTTAGGTATTTTTTTTTCAAGAATAATGTTTCCAGATTTAATATACCCTGCTAATTCTTTTACTTTACCTATGCTAATGCCTTCTTCATCGTGCAAGTTAATGATATTTTTAAATTTAATTTCTTTTTTATCAGTCTTATCAAATTTAATTTTCTTTAGATTATTGTTTAAAAAAGAAACAATATCATAAGCAGTTTTATTTTCTTTAAAGAGAGCACATTTATAATTTTCTTTTTCTCCAAAACTTATTTCAATAGAGAATTTCATATTTTTTAAAACTTTATTTACATTATAAAGATATCGTAAAATTTAAATAGACTTGAAGATAAATAATGTAAAGAAAAAGAGGAAAATGTTTGATTTGAAAGGCAAGACAGCAATAATAACCGGGGCATCTGGAGGTTTAGGCAAGGCAATGGCTCTTGCTTTATCAAAGCACGGATGCAAGATAGCTATTTTTGATATCAAACCTGTTAAGACAAAAAAGCTAAAAACTAAATCTAAATATTATAAAGTTGATGTTTCTGATGAAGATTCTATAAGAATAGCTGTAAGGCAGGTTGAAAAAGATTTTGGAAAAATAGACATTTTGATTAACAATGCAGGAATTTTTAAGCCAACACCTATAGAAAAAACTACAGAACAAGACTGGAATAAAATTATTAATGTGAACTTAAAAGGTTATTTCTTAATGGCAAAACATTGTATTAAAATAATGAAGAAAAACGGAAAAATTATTAATATAGCTTCAGTTGCTGGCAAGCAAGCTTTTGCCAACTCATCTGCATACAATTCAACAAAAGGAGCCATTATACAATTAACTAAAACAATTGCCACAGATTATCCAAATCTAAATGTTAATGCAATATGTCCTGGGGTATTTAAGACAGAGATGACTAAAGACTTATTAAAAAGCAAAGAGATGAAAAAAATGATAAAAAATCAAATACCAAAACAAAGACCGGGAAAACCAGAAGAGCTTGCTGGATTGGTTTTGTATCTTGCTTCAGATTCTTCATCATACATGACTGGCTCAATAATAACTATTGACGGCGGTTGGACCTGCCATTTATAGTTTTTTTAATCATTTCAGCTCACCCAAACTTAAACAATTTCTTGCAATCTTTATGAAGAAGGAAACTGACAAACTCTTTAACAAAACCTCATGTTTAAAAACACATTATCATTTAGATAAGAAAAGATGGAAGTAAAAAAAATAACTAAAGGAATTTTAAAAGAAGTTTTTAAAAAAAGAAAAGAGAAAAGCCATAAAGGCGATTTTGGCCGTCTTCTTGTCATAGGGGGTAATGAAAAATATTCTGGCTCACCACTATTTAATGCACTTGCTGTAAAGGCAATGTCAGCATATAAATCAGGAGTTGATATTGTTGAAGTAGCTTCTATAAAAAGAGTTGCTGATATTATAGCAGGATATCCAGAGATTATAACCCTGCCTTTATCTGGCAAATATTTGAAAAAAAAACATCTGAAAAAATTGCTAAATGAAAGTAAGAATAAAACAGCTTTTGTTATTGGAGGTGGTTTAGGAAGAAAAAGCCAGACATTAAAAACAGTAAGAGAATTTTTAAAAAAAGTTAATCTTCCAGGAGTTATAGATGCCGATGCAATATATGCTTTAAACTTTTCAAAAAAGTTTAATCAAAATTCAAAGAGAATAGATTTATCAAACTTCATAATAACCCCGCACTCTTACGAGTTTTCTATTTTAACTGGAAATAGGATTAAGAACAATCGTTACAACAGGAGATCAGAAGTTCAGAAAGCAGCTGAAAAATTAAACACTACTATTTTATTAAAAGGTCATGAAGATATAATCTCAAATGGAGAAGAGATTAAGATTAATACAACCGGCAATCCATATATGACAGTGGGAGGTACAGGAGACATTTTAGCAGGACTTGCCGGCAGTTTAATAGCCCAGGGAAATGATTTGTTCTTGTCAGCTTCAGCAGCTTCATATATTAACGGGAAGGCAGGTGAAAATACCAATAAAAAAGCAAGTTTAATAGCTTCAGATTTGTTAGAAGAAATAAGCAAGATTGTTGATTCTGTTCAATAATTTTTTAACTGTCAAATCATTGCAATTAATATGAACTTTTTATTTGTTTGCAGGGCCAACTTACAAAGAAGCCCGACAGCTGAGCAATTATTTAAAAATAGCAAGCATAATGCAAAATCACCCGGGATTTCCCCATTAGCTGATACTCAGTTAACTGAAAAAGCAGTTAAGTGGGCTGACATAATATTTGTTATGGAAAAGTATATGAAGGATTTTATTTTTAGGAATTTTGAAGTAAAAAATAAGAAAATTATTGTCCTCAATATACCCGATATATATGTTAGAAATGACCTAAAGCTTATAAAAAAGTTGAAGAAAAAATTAAAAAAATACCTATAAACCTAACAACCCCTCTAGTTTTTTTCCCGGCTTTCCCGCCTTGGTTATTGCTGATGATACAGCAATGCCATCAGCCCCTAAATTTAAAGCTTTTTCAACATCCTTTTTTGTTTTAATTCCCGCCCCCACCAAAAAAGGCATTTTTATTTTTTCAGCTATTTTAGAAATTATTTCTGGCTTTGCTTTAGAAACAGACTTTTTTCCAGCAACTAATTCTGGAGGTTCATAAATTAAATAATCAGGGTTCAACTTCTCTACTTTTCTTGCCAGTTTTAAGTCAGGAACAAAAACAGCTGTTTTTAACTTAACTTCTTTGCATCTTTTTATTGTCTTCTTTATATTCTTAAAATCAACTTTATGCTCTGAATGATTTATAAAACTACCTTCAGAACCATCTTTTTTAACAGCTTCAGGGACTATAAAGCCAGTATGTCTTCCCGGCTTAACAGGGTCGACATGCTGCGAAAAAACTTTTAACCCGGTATTTTTACTAACCTCATAAACATCTGAAGCCTGCACCCCAACAATTAAATCTTTAACTTTTTTTCTTACCTTGCTTATTTTTCTCGCCAGCTTTACAACATTCTTGCCTTGCCGATATGTTTTTAGGTTTATTACAACTGTTAATTTTTTCGCCATTTTTTTGAAAGCCATATTTTAAATAGGGTTTGCCATAGCCTTTTTTTATTCTTTTAATTTTGAATCCTAGAAC
>CAZAAB010000022.1:0-257 GCA_964483015.1 Candidatus Woesearchaeota archaeon
GTAGACTTTTATTTGAAAAGTTTTAAATAATAAAGGAAAAGAAACTGGGAAAAGATGAATCAATAAAAAATGGCAAATGATAATGGTTTGGTAGATGAGTTTGCAGGACTTAAAGAGAGGAAAAAGCAGATCAATGAGAAAATAAATGAGGTCAGGCAGGAGATTATTAAACTTGCACAAGAAAAACAAACAGATATTTTGTTTGGAAGAGATAAAAAATGCTCTATTAAAGAGTATGAAAAAATGATTTATCCCAA
>CAZAAB010000022.1:267-10210 GCA_964483015.1 Candidatus Woesearchaeota archaeon
ATTTTGTTAATTTAATAAAAGAGAAAGGGTTTTATGATAAATTTTCATCTATTAATTATTTCAAGCTTGCTCCTGCAGTAAGGAAAAAGCAAGTTGATTCAGAGATTTTGGATTTGATTGAATTTGAAAAGGATTTTAGAGTTTCATTAAAAAATATATAAAAGTAGGATAAAAATCATGAAAAAAATGAAAAAATAAAATGAATAGATATGTAATTACAGGGGCTCCATGTTCTGGAAAGACAACTACAGTTAATGCCTTGAAAGAAGATTTTAATGTTGTTGAAGAAGCAGCAAGAAAAGTTTTAGTTGAGGTTTTTGATGGCAAACCAAGCAAGAATGTTGATAGAGACAAATTTCAAAGAGAAATTTTTAAACTGCAGGAAAAGCAGTTTAAAAATTTAGATGAAGTAAAGGCATTTTTTGACAGGGGCTTTGGAGACACATTAGCTTATTACCTGTTTGATAGATTAAAAATTCCTGAAGATTTATTAGAAAAGGCTAAAAATAAGAAATATGATAAGGTTTTCTTTTTAGAATCATTAGATTTTTATTATAAAGACGATTTAAGAAATGAGACAGAAGAAGAGCTGAAAGAAATTTCTAAGTTCATCTTTAAAGTTTATTCAGATTTAGGTTATGATGTTATTAAAGTCCCGAAGATGCCGGTTAAAGATAGAATTAGTTTTATAAAGAAGAGAGTTTGATTGTGAAAGAATACATGAATAAGATAGATTTTTAGTATCTTAAAGATTAGATATTAAGTATATAGTTTTATTGTTTTTAATTATAGTAGAGAAATGGAAAAATTATAATACTCAAGGGCTGATTTACCTTTTGTTAGAAAATTATTAAATTAAGATTAGATTTAAATAGTTATTTTTACTGAAATCATTATGAAATTTGACAATTTAACAGTAGAATGGAAGGGGCATGCTGGTTTTTTTATTTCTAATAGCAAGAATATTTATATTGACCCTTATAAATTAAATGAGGATAATGAAAAAGCCGATATAGTGTTGTTAACTCATTCACATTATGACCATTGCAGTATAGAAGACTTAAAAAAAATTGTAAAAAAAGGAACAGTTATTTTTTGTTCTCCTGACTGTCAGTCAAAACTGACCAGGATTGACAAAGATATTGAGATTAAGATTATGGCTCCTGGGCAGGAACAAGAAGCAAGCAATATTGATATTAAGGCAGTTCATGCTTATAATATTGAAGAGAGTTTTCATCAAAAGCAGGAAGGCTGGTTAGGCTACATAATTAAAGTTGATGAAAAAAGAATTTATCATGCAGGAGACACAGACTTAATTCCAGAAATGAATGAATTTAATCTTAAAATTGACCTTGCTTTACTTCCAGTTGGTGGCCAGTACACTATGAATGCTGAAGAAGCAGCAAGAGCAGCATTTATGTTAAAGCCAAGATTAGCAATACCTATGCATTTTGGAGATATAGTGGGGACAAGAGAAGATGCTGAAAGGTTTGTTAAGTTATGTGAAGAGCAGGATATTGAGGCCAGGATTTTAGAAAAAAGTTAATAAACTTTAAGTTATATATGTTTTTATGAAAATAGCAGTTTTAGGTCCTGGAAATATTGAATTAATTTCTAAGCATTCGCAATTATCTGAGGAAGAAGTTAATAATTTTATCAAAGATTTTGGAAAGTTTTTAGCTGAAAATGGTTTTGAAATTATTATTGCTGTTGATAGAGGTATTCCATATGAAGTAGCTAAAGTATATAAGAAGAATAAGGGCAGGAAAGTTTATGGGGTATTGCCAAAAAGCCATGAAAAATATCAGGAAGGTAAAGAAGAAGCAATTAAGTCGTATTTAGAAGTTGTTGATGAAAAAATAAAGGTGGATTCTTGGTATCATTTAAACGGGGAAATAGCAAGTTTTGGCGATATTGCAGTTTCTTTCGGATTGTCTTGTGGAACAATGGCAGATATTGTTTTTTTATATTTCCATTATAAATATTTAAATGGCAAGACAAGATTGTTGATGTATCTTCCATCAATGTCTTCGAAACTGCCAAAAGAGATAGAAGATTGCTTGGCAGTTAAAGGTAAGAAACATGAGTATGTTGATTCTTTCGAAAATTTGAAAAAGAAGTTGTTAGAGTTAAGATAAGCAGATGTTATCTTCAAAGTATTTATTAAAAGTCAGGAGAATTTTAGAAAAATATAGAAATGAGGAATACGAAGAAGTAAATTTTGGTTCTTGCAATGTTTGTTGTAGGGCTGGCGGCAGAGTTTTAAGTTTTGACCTCACAGAGTATAGGGAGAGTGATTTAGAGGAGAAAAGGATTGGCTTTGCTCATAAGAGATGTTTGGAAAGATTGTTAGGCCCTGAAAATTTTGAGAAATTTATTTTTTCAACTTTAGAGAAGATTAGAAAAGCTAACTTTAAGATTCAAGAAAGAAATAATTAATTTTTTTATCACTTCGATTTGGCAATAAAAAATCAAAAGGTTTATAAAGAATCAGTCAATCTAATCATTAATATTATTTGATCAATTTTGGGGAATTGAACAAATAATTTTTGGGGAATAATAGTAAAGTCTTTTTCTCAGTTGTGAGCTTATAATTTTTGGGTCTTTTTCTAATTAAATAAAAAAGCGGAACTATTTAAATGTTTCGTTTTTTGGAAAAAAATTGGAAAAAGAATGAAAGGAGGTCAAGAAAAAAGATGGCTTTAGATTTTGCAGAAGAAGCCATAGAAAATGCTGATAAACACAGTATTAACTTTGATGAGTTAAAAGCAGGGAAAGCTAATATTAAGGTTTTTGGTGTTGGCGGGGCTGGATGCAATGCAGTTACCTGGCTTTTCAATAAAGGAATTGACGGAGCTACAGTTTATGGAGCTAATACAGATGCCTTACATTTAAGCATTACTAAGGCAGATGAAAAGTTGTTAATGGGTAAAGAGCTGACAAAAGGTTTAGGTGCTGGTGGGACTCCTCAAAAAGGCAGGCAGGCAGCAAAAGAATCTGTTTCTGATGTTAAGAAGTCGGTTACAGGAGCAGACATGGTTTTTGTTATAGCTGGTGAAGGCGGAGGTACAGGAACAGGAGCTGCACCCGTATTTGCTCAGACAGCTAAGGAAGATGGCTCTATTGTTATTTCAGTAGTGACCATGCCTTTTGATTGTGAAAAAGCAAGAATTGATAAAGCAGAATTTGGTTTACAAGAGTTAAGAGAAGTTTCTGACACAGTTATAGTTATAGATAACGATAGATTGGTTGATATTGCTGGTAACTTGCCTATGGAACAGGCTTTTGCTGTAGCTAATGAGCTGGTTAGCACAATGATAAAGGGAATTGTGGAGACAATAACCCTTCCTTCGTTGATGAACCTTGATTATGCAGATGTTTCCACTATAATGAAAGATGGAGGAGTAAGCTGTATAGGTATAGGTGAAGCTGACACTCAGAACAGGGTTGAAGAAGCTGTACAACAGGCTTTGACACATCCTTTGTTAGATATTGATTACAAGGGAGCTACAGGAGCTTTAATTCACGTAACAGGAGGACAGGACATGAAGTTAGATGAGTTTAGCAGTATTGGACAAATGGTTTCAGAAAAGCTGAATACAGATGCGCAGGTGATTATTGGAGCAAGAATCAATAAAGAGTTTAAAGGTAAGGTAAGAGTGATTACTATAATGACAGGAGTGAAAAGCCCATATATTTTGGGAAAGCAACAAGCTGCTTCAGCTTCTACAAGTGAGGAATTAAAACCAGAAGTTTCAGACGAGCTAGGTATTGAAGTATACAAGTAATCTTTATAAAAGATTACGAGCAAAACCCAGAATTTACTAGACTTTTGAAAAGGCTACGGCCAAACCTAGAGAAAAGAAGGATAGGGCCAAACCTGGGCTATGATTCAAACCTGGCAAAGAATATGAGTAGAGCCTGTAAAGCTCTGTCAGAATTATGTTTTTCCCTTAGTCTTTAATTCTGGCCTTCCCCTTTGGGGAAGGTCTTTTTTATTTTTTTTATTATAAGAAAAGATTTTTTTAAGCAAGAGCTTCTGGCTTTCTTACCTGTTTCATATGTTTTTCATTCCACTTGTTATAATATAAAATATTATCAAGATTTGGCTTTTTAGCTTGATTTTTTTCTCCCATCTCATATCCAATTGGAAATAAGGCTTCAATGTCTATATTATCGGGGATATTTAGTATATTTTTAACTTCTTTATCTGAAAATGCCCCGACCCAGCATGTAGATAGTTTTAAATCTGTTATTTTTAATAAAAAGTTTTCTATAGCTGCACCTGCTTGCTGTTTGCAATATCTTAAACCTCTTTTATTATAGTTTCTTTTTTGTTGTTCAGAGTCTGAACAAACAACAACAACATAATTAACATCAGCAACAAATTTTTGCTGTGAAGCTTTTGAGATTTTTTCAATCTTGTCTTTTTCAGAAACAAGAATAAACCTTAATGTAGATAAGTTGCCGGCTAAAGGTGCTTTTCTTGCTGCATCTATAGCTTCAATAATATCTCTCCAGTTTACTTTTTTCTTTTTTTTAAAATTTTTAACTGAATGCCTTTCATCTATAGCTTTGTCTAATTTCATAAACTATTTTAGAAATACAGGTATAAAAAACTAACGAAACGTCCGGGAAAGGATTCGAACCTTTGACTCCATGGTTAACAGCCATGTGCTCTACCTATTGCTCCCTTCTTTATTTTTGAAGGTCTGAGCTACCCGGACAAATTTATCCAAACCAATTATTAGATAGTTATCAATTAACTTATAATACTTATATAAATGTTTTGGGATAACTTCTCTGTTAACTTATCGGTTGGTGGGTTGACAGAGGGGAGTAAAAAATAGAAAAAAACAACCCTCAAACAAAAGAAAAGATTTTAAAAGAAAAAAATCATACTTATAGTAATAAAAAAGAGGGTGAAATGGCAAAAAAGAAAGATTCTACAAACAAAACAGTTATAGGGGTGATTGGTGTTTTATTAACTATTTTTGGAATTATTGGTTCAATTCCAGTTTTACAAAATAGAGAATACCTTTGGTTAGTAATTACTGCTATTGCTGTAATTCTTGGAGTAGTTTTAGTGGCTTGGTCGTTTAGTGATTAAAATGGAAGAAGAATTGAAGAGAAAGAATGTTTTAGATTTGCAGTTCCAAAAATATTTAATTATTGTTTCTACATCAATTATAATTGCATTTACTTATTTTATTGGAGTTGGAATAGCCATTTTAACTAAACAAGTGAATTTAAGCGATTTTATTAGTGTAGGTGTTTTGATTGTTCTATCTTCAGGGGTACTCGGAATTTGTTCAACATTATTTTTTAATGCAGTATTTCATATAAGAAAAATCCCAAAAGTAGTTAAAGAAATTTAGTTCTTATTGCTCATCTCAATCAACTCAAGCCATCTATTCGGAGTTTTAAATTCTAAATTAGTAGCAAGTTCAGAAGGATTTTTATTTTTCTCTCTAATTTTCTATAGCTGCCAGCCTTTTTAATAGCTTTTCTTAGTAATTTTTCTTGATCTTTTATTTTTACATATACAACATACCAAGCCACCACAAAATTTTAAGTTTTTTCATCCGATTTGAGCTACCGGGACATTAATTAGAAAAAGTTATAATATTTTTAAATTTATTTATTTTTGGCTTTAAACTTTTTTTTAATTCCTAAATCTCTTTCTTTAGGCTTTTTATTCTGCTTTTCTAGGTAAGCATAGACATTTGTTTGTTTACTGCCTTTTATTAGTTTTTTTATAGCTGTTGAAATATCTTTAATTTTATGAGCAGGCCCTATTATGCTAACTATGTTGTCATGCAAGGTGATAAAGCAGTTGGAAAGTCTTTCTAAGTTTTCTAATGTTTTTCCTTCTCTTCCTATAATTCTTCCATTTATTGTTTCTAAGTTTTTTTTAGAAAACTTTTTAATTGGTATTTTGACAAAAATGTAATCTGTTCTTTTTAGAAGCAGGGCTATTTTTACTGAAAAGCATTTGTCAATAGCTTCAACAACTTGTTCAGCTATGTAAATATCTTCTTCTCTACCTTTAAAATTAAGTTTTGTGCCTGCAATTTGTATTTTTACTTTTAGGCTCTCTTCTAAAGTTTTTTTATTTTTCTTGATTTTTCCCATACTTTTCTTCTTTAAAATTTCCATATTAACTTAGAAAAATGTTTTTTGGTAATTTTTTAATGAGAGACCAACAAAGAATTTTAAAATTCATCTTCAATATCTTTTAGGTGGCCTTTCTTTTTCAGCCATTGTACTTGAGATGGGTAATATTTGTATAATACATCTCCTTTTTCATTAGATTCAAATTTCCAGGGCTTAACAATTACTATATCTCCTTCTCTTAGCCACAATCTTCTTTTAAGTCTTCCTGGGACTCTGCAATTTCTTGATTTGCCATCTACACATCTAACTACAATTCTTGTCCCTCCAACTCTTTGCTCTATCACACCAAGAACTTCTTTGCCTCTTGGAAGCCTGACCCTGCTTGGTTTTTGTTCCTGGTTTTCTTTTTTCTTTTTCTTTGCCATAATATTAGAAATTTGAAAGGATTTATAAATGTTGGGAGTTTTTGTTATTATGGTTAAGGTTGAGGATGTATAAGTTGTGATAAATGTGGGTATTGTGGTTATTACGAGGAATTTCCTGTTATTAATTAGAGTGTAGGTTGCTTGTCCTGAATATGACAACATTTCAGATTTTGATTTTAATTCCTCATTTGCCAACAACACAAAAGCAGTTTTACGGCATCATCCTTTGTTTGATAACAGAAAATTAGAAAAAAGATTACAATAAAACCAAAGCAAACGGAACGCCTTCAATTTTTCTTTGTAGTTTTTTATTTACCATACAATTCATTATATGAATATTTAAAAATATCTGAAATATTCGTTTATAATGCCAAGAAATAATATTTGTGGAGACGGTGTGGAAATGAATAATTCATATTTAGGATTATCTAAAAAAGTTATGGATGGGATTATAGGTTTGGGGGTGCTGGAGTTTTGGTAGCGGGATGTGTCGGTTCAGCAATAGCTCTTAAAGAATCTTATGATTTGTTTCCGAGAGCAGTCCTTCTTGCCAGCCCCCTGATTCTCGCAACCGGAGTAATAGGTTCTTCAGTCTCTGCAGAACTATTCAGGAGAGGTGTGGGAAGATTAGGATCCGGAGCAATTAGTTATCTTGAAAAGGTCGATGAGCAGATTTTTAATCGGCTAGAATATATTAGGTAATTAAAGCAAGACTAAAGCAAAAGGAATGTTTTGGATTTTTTTTACACCTTTTTTGTTGATTATTTTAGCTTTAATAGCTGCCTGAATTGAATTTTCTCCTGCAATGTTAAATGTGGCATCTTCTTTATCAAGAGTTTTTATTTTTTTTATCAATTTTTTTTCATTTATTTCATCACCCCCAAAAAAACCTTTTTTTATATGTAATTGCTTTTTCCCTTGTTCAAATTTTTTACCAAGTATAGAAGAATCGCATATTGCTACAACATTTCTGTAAGAGTTATGAATTTTTATTTTCATAGTTAGATTTTGGCCATAGTGTGTTTAGCACCGCAAGCAAGGCAGTGAATTTCTACATAGCCATTTTTCTTTTTTAGTTCTGTGTCTGGTTTTTTACATTCTTTACATAAAACAAAGTTTTCAACATAATCTTTAATCTTTTCTTGAATTCTTGACCCTGGCAGTTTTTTTATTAAGATAAGTCTTTTTCCTTGTATCTTACCTTTAGCTGCCAGGCTTTTTTCAAGATATTTTTCAATATGTTCTGGTTTTCTTCTTAAGTGTGAAGCTATTGTCTTGAAATTTTCTATTATTGTCTTGTTTCCCTCTCTTCTTGATTTTACTTCTGGAATTTCAAACCTGCCGCTGGCTTCAACTTTTTTTACTTTCTTATATGCTTCATCTAATAACTTTTTATAATCCATCTTAATTGTTAATGATAGAAGCAGGGTTTTTAAGGTTTGTTTTTTAAGAAAATTTATAAATATAGATTTTTTATATAAAAGATGGGAGACAAGTTATTTATAATTGTTGAACAAAATGTTGACAAATGGCCTTTTGTTTTTGATGTTAGATGTTCTGAAGAATTAGTAAAGAGAAAGGGCGGAGAAGTTGAAGATGCTACTTTTTTCCCAAGACATTTTGTTCATGGTTACAGGCTTGTAGAAAGAAAGAGAGGCAAGGAAGTTTGTTTTGGAGAGTCTTATAATCCAGAAGAAGCCTCATTAAAGTTAAAGAAGAAAGCAGAGAGGTATGCAGAAGAAATAGGAGAAAGGATAAGCGGGGATTTGGATGAAACAGTTTATATTAGAAGAGAAAGAATTCCTTTTGGCATGTTTTTTCCCTGCAGATTTTTTGCAGAGCCGTTTGGTATACCTGTCAATATTTAACCTAAATAGCGAATTTTGCCGGGTTTAGGTTCATATGCAAGACCTTCTTCTAATAGTTTTTGAATTTCCTGGTTAATTATGTCTGGTTTAGCATTGATTTCCATGACTAACTTGTCAGTTTCAATGCCCCCCTGTTCTTCTGCTTTTTTAATCATGTCAATTATCTGTTCTTTTACAGCCTTAACTTCTTTTTTGTTATTTTCTTTTTTTCCTTCTTCTTTGTCTGATTCTAACTCTAATTTTCTTACTAATAGATAACGGGGGTCTTTTGTTTTTATTATTTCTGGCAAAATATATAAATTGTTTTGATAAATCCTCAACCTGCCTATAACCATAACTGTGTCCCCTTGCCCAATGTTTTTAAATTTTTCAACATCATCTCCAAAAAACTTTGCCTGAATCTGCCCTGAGGCATCATCCAATGTTAATGAGGCATACCTTGTTTTATTTTCTTTTGGTTCATTTTCAAATTTTTCAACAATATTTGCTACGACATTTACTCTTTTTATTTCTTTATTTCCAAGCTCAACAAAGTTGAGCTTTTCTTCATCTTTTTTAACTTTCTTGCCCTGAAGAAGAGAACCTATTCTCAGCTTGAATGCTGTTGCTCTTTTAAATTGTTGTTCTGGCATTTTTTATTTTAGGTTATGTCTTTTTTTAAGTACTTCTATTTTATTTAATACAGCTTGTTCAATATCAATATTATAAATATATGCCAATTTTGTTATTAAGATTATGGCATCTCCTATTTCTTCTACTAAATGCCTAAATATTGTTTCCTTGTTATGTTTGACACTTAGTTTTTTGTCTATAGCATCAACAATTTCAACCTTTCTTTTTTGCAAGTCTTTAATTTCCATTTTACATTTTTTGAACATGGCCTTTTTTTGGATGGAAAATGTCTCCTGAAATTGTCAGTTTCTCTAAAGCCTTGTCAATTTCATCTTCTTTCATTTTGTCTTCAAGTTCTTTTTTTATTTCTTCTACAGGGATTAGCTTGCCTAGTTTTTCTTCTAACTTGCTGAGGGTTTCTTTAACTGCCATTATCTTGCCTCTCTGACTGCTTGATACTCCGGTAGCAATCCTGTCTATGTCAAATGTTTTAGTTTCATAATCATAACCTACTTGTATTAAGTAGTATTTCATTAAGTCTATAGCAATTTTTGCGTCTTTTTTTTGAACCTTATTGCTTAGTCTAACTTTTGCTGATGCCTCGCTTAATCTTACTAATGCTTCTAATTGTCTTGCAGATATTGGCAGGGGTTTTGTTGGCTCGTCAGAAGTAGAGGGCATATTTCTCAAGTCAACATAAAATTTTTTAATTTTTTCCATAGCTTTTTCAGTAAGTACTGGTTTTATCTTTTGCCTTGCATAAGCAACATATTTTCTTAATAGGTCTGTTCCAATCTGGACTTTTGCCGCTTTTTCTTTATGCTCTCTTAAAACATGAGAGGCAATTGCTTCGTCTTTTTCTTTATCTGGGTTGTCTTTCATGATAAAGATAACATCAAATCTGTTGATTAGAGTTGGTGG
>CAZAAB010000023.1:0-3981 GCA_964483015.1 Candidatus Woesearchaeota archaeon
TCTACAAACCTCCTGCCTAATTTTTCAAAAAAATTAGGAGTAAACCTTGATTCCAGCATCCTGTATCTAAGTCTCATTTAACCTCTTTTAAAATTTAGAAGATTGAGGTTTATAAAGTTATTTTATTCTTCATAATTCTAATGAGCAAATATGCAGAAAAATACCCGATATTTTTAATGGCTTCAGAACTTTCAAAACCTAACAGACTGTGGAAAGTTTCTCCTGTTATCGTGGGAAAAATTATAAAAATTAAATGCTAAAAAAAATAAGGGTCAAACGAAACTCTCTTGTTTTTATTTTATTCTTAATGTTTCTAAATTTCTTGGGGAAATCGTCTCAATCCTGTTTAGTTTATATAAAGTAGAAGCTAAGTCTAGAGTTTTTCCAACCTCTCCATGATTTACTATAACTTTTTTTGGCTTTGGTTTTGCCTGATTTATAAAAGATAAAAGCTGGTTTCTGCCTGAATGTGCTGTTAAACCTTCTACAGTTTTAACTTCCATATTAACCTCTACTCTTTCTTTATCATTGTTCTCAACAGTAACTTGCTTTGCCCCGTCCTGAACCTCTCTCCCTAATGAGCCTCTTCCCTGATAACATACAAAAATAATGCTATTTTTCTTGTTTTCTGCAAAGTTCCTAAAATACTCTACTGAAGCTCCTCCAACAAGCATTCCCGAAGTAGCTAAAACAAGACATGGGCTTCCTTCCATCACATCTTTTCTTTCTGTTGTTGACCCTACTCTTTCAAAGATATCTGAAACAAAGGGGTTGTCTCCTTGAAAAATGTCATTTTTAACTTTTCCCGACAAAAAGTCAGGGTATGCTGTATGAATAGCATTAATGTCCCAAATCATACCATCAACATATATTGGTATTTTTGGAATCTTTCCCTTTTCAATAGCATCTTTAACAATTAACATTGTTTCTTGTGCTCTCCCTAATCCTAACTCAGGGACTAAAACCTTTCCCTTTCTTTCAACTGTTTTTTTAATAGCGTCTACTAGCTCTTTTTCAGCTTCTTCTCTTGAAGGTAAGACATCTTCCTTGCTACCATATGTTGCCTCTATAATTGCTGTCTCAAGTCTTGGAAATTTAGTAGCTGCTTTGTCTAAAAGTCTTGTTTTTCCAAACTTAAAATCTGCTGTATACAATAAATTATGTAAGCCATTGCCTATGTTAAGATGTGCCATGGAACTTCCTAAAGTATGACCTGAATTGTAAAATGTCAATCTTATGTCAGGGGAGATATCAGTAACTTCATTATAATCTAAACAAATAGAATGCTTAACCATTTCTTTAACATCTTTTGATGAAAATAACGGGGAAGAAGCTTGTTTGTAAGCAACACCTATATAGTCTAAAGCAAGTAATGAAGAGATGTCTCTTGTCGGCTTAGTCATATAACAAGGGCCTTTATATCCCATAGAGTAAAGGTAGGGTATTAATCCAGAGTGGTCAAGGTGAGCATGGCTTAAAACAATTGCATCAATACTGTTGATGTCAAACTCCTGAACATCTAAGTAAGGAAATCTTTCTTTTCCTTTTGAAGCTATATCCACACCACAGTCTAGCAAGATTTTACTTTCTGGAGTGTGCAACAATAAGCAAGACCTTCCAACTTGTCTGGCTCCTCCTAAAAATGTTAAACGAATCCACTCCTTGACTTTTTCTGGACTCCACTCTTTGTAAATTCTCTTGCCTACTTTATTCAAAAATCTTCTTCTGTAAGTGTTGTTTAAATACAAAACAGAACGAATATTTTCAGTTATCTTGCTCCTTATTGCAGGGCTTCTCTGTACTAAAGGTAGCCAGAAAACCTTGCCCTTAATCTCATTTAAAACACTCCCTCCTTTTCCTATTACTAAACCTGGTTTTTTTGCTTCAATAATTAACCTACTTCTTTTAACATCAAAAATAATGTTTGTTATTCCTGCTTCTCCAGGAACAATTTCTCTAATTATTTGTTTGGTTTCTTTTTGATCTTTTAAAATTTTTTCACTTGCCCTTAACTCTATTCTTTTCTTAATCTTATCTACAACCTGTTTTATTTTAGGTTCTCCATTTAAGAAAAAGTCTTTATCTTCTGTGTATAAAACTATATTTGCTCCTTCAAAAACTGCCTTGGAAATCTTTCCTGAAGGTAGCTCTTCCTTAACTTTCTTTAGAATATCTGCCATTTTATCTTAATTCTATCACTTTTTAAAAAAATTTTATTTGAAACAATACTACTTCTTAGACTTTTTTCCCTGCTCTTTTATCTCTTCTTTATATCCTGCTTCAATTTTCTGCTTAACCTGATGATTAATGCCTTCTTTAGTTATAGCAAAAACATCAATCCCATATCCTGAACCTACATCTCTCTGAGTTGAAGACTTTATTGCTTCAATAGCAAGCTTAACTCCATCTTCAACTGTCATGTCTTCTTTGTACTGCCTTTCAAGTAAACCAAGAATATAAGGCATTCCTGAACTGAAATTTGCATCATAATCATCTACTTCATAAATACTGCCTGTTGGCCCTACAGTGTAAAGTTCTGTTGAACCGTCTTTATTATAACCTGCTATTAAACTTCCAACAATTGAGGGTATTGTTGAAAACTGCCTTACCTTTTGATAAGAAATTGTAGCAAATAAGTTTGCACCTTCTTTAACTGTAGGTCTTTCTTTACTTTTTAATTCTTTTAATCTCAATTCTGCAGCAACAAGTTTTTTAAGCATTTGGGAATCTGAAACCCCTCCTGTCCAAGCTCCAACAAGATAATCATTTATATCAACTATTTTTGCAACATTTTTTTTATAAACTATATTTCCTGCTGTAACTTGCCTGTCCCCAGCCACAACAACACCATCTTTACATTTGATACCAATTATTGACGTGCCTGTTTTCAAAATATTCTTTTTTAATTCTTCATCCATTTTAAATATTAAAAATTCAAGAGAATTTATGTTTTTTTATATTGAAACCTATTTATAAATCTTTTCATTTTAATGTATGGCTTTTGTAATTCCTGCCTCTTTTTTAAACCTGATTATATTTTCAACAAAACTTTCAATCTTGTCTTCATGGCTTACTATTATTAACTGATTAACATCTAACTCGTTTAAGACATCTCTCATTTTATCTAATTGCTGGTCAGAAAAACCATCTGTGGGTTCGTCTAAAATTACAAGGTTGTGGGTTTTTATCTTGCTTAACAATGAATTTATAACCTGGTTTAAGGATAATCTATAAGCAAGAGCTACTGCTGTTCTTTCTCCTCCTGACAAAAAATCATAATCTAATTGAAAATCTTTCTGCTCTATTATGGGGGTAAAGTCTTCATCTAATCTTACTGTGAATTGCTCTGGAACTAAAATATTAAACCACTCGTTAAAAAGTTTTGAAAATTCTTCTCTTAGCTTTAACATTATATTCCTTTCTGTATAAGCAACAATATCAAGAAAGGAAGATGAAAGCCAGTCCTCTAATTCTCTTAGGTTTTGTAATCTTTGCTTTATCTTATTTTTATCTTTTATTTGGTTTTTTATTTCTTCTATTCTCTTGATTGCCAAATCTTTTTCTTTTTTTGTAGAGGCGAGTGAAATTTCTTTTTCTTTTTCCTTTTTTTGCAAATCTTCTAACTGCCTCTTTTTTCTCTCATAAATATCGTCAAATTTTTTTAAAGAAGATGCTGATTCATCTAAAGTTTTAATTTGGTCTATTAAAAGGGTTTTGTCTTTTTCTGAACTATTTAGTTTTTTTTCCAAATCCTCAACTCTTTTTTCTTTTTCTTTTACATTTTCTAATTTTATTTTTAATCTTTTCATCTCTTCTATTTCTTTGTTAAGCTTTTTTCTTTCTTGTTTCTCATCTTCAATTTTTTTTATTTTTTCTTGTTTTTCACTTTCTAAGTTATTTATCTGCTTTTCATTTTTCTGAATTTCTTCATCTTTTTTTCTTAAAATATTTTTTTTATAGCCCTCATCAACTCTCTGTAAA
>CAZAAB010000023.1:3991-9754 GCA_964483015.1 Candidatus Woesearchaeota archaeon
AAGTGGGGCACAAATCTAAAGAAGAAATTCTGTCTTTAAGCTGTTCATCTTCTTCTGTCCTGCCTTTTAAAGACTTAATCTTGCTTACTATTTCTACATATTTCTCATTTTTATTTTCAATATTCTTTTCTTTTTCTTCTAACATTTTCTCTTTTTTCTCAAGTTTTTCCTGATTAAAGCTGACTTTTCTTGCTTCTTGTATCTGCTCTTTCAAGCTCTCTTTTTCTTCTTGTAAATTGTTTATACTCTCTCTTATTGACTGTAATCTAACTTTTGTTTTATCTCTCTCTTGCTGATATTTTCTTCTTTCTTCTTTTTTTTCTTCAACCTCTTTCATACTTTTTTCAAATTCCTGTTTTTCTTTTCTTCTTTCTTCAAGCTTTTCCTTTTCCTGCAGTATTTTTTCTTTTAAATCTTCTAACTGTTTGGTTTTTTCTTTCAACTGTTTTTTTATCTCGCTTAAATCCTTAATCTGCCCTTCAAAATTTCTTATTTTTTCTCTCAATTTTGAAGTATAGGTTTTGGTGTTTTCCCTTATTTTTTTATACTTGTCAATCCCAAAAATATATCTTAAAGTGTTTAATCTGGCTTCTGGCTTTTCAAGAATAATTTGCTTCATTTCTTCTTGAGGTGTGTAAACAGTAAACCTGTATAAGATATTGGTTTTTCTTGCAAATTCTCTTGGGTAATTTAATAAAGACAAAACTCTTTCTTTTAATTCTGTTGTTGATAATTCTTCAAGATTGCCATTAACCTCTATCTCGCTGTCTACTTGAGAAACTGAACTCTTGCTTTTTTTCAAACCCCTTTTTACCCTTATCTTCTTATTTTCTACTTCTATTTTTACTTCTGCCCATCCTTTTTTTTCACCATGTCTTAATAAGGAAGATCCTTTCTGGCCTGGCTGTAAGCCAAATAAAGCAAACTCTATTGCTAAAAGAATGGATGTTTTTCCTGAACCTATATCTCCAGATAAAACAGTTGAACCATCGGGAAACTCAATTTCTTCATTTTTATAGCTTCTTATATTTTCTAACCTGACTTTTTTAATTATCATCTTTTAATTCTAAAACTTTATTCATTTCTTGCTCTAATCTTGACTCAAATGTTGTGTTGGTTTCATCTTCTTTTTTTTCTATTGACAGCGAGTTAAAAAGGGTGGAAATAATATTGTCAAATTTTGAAGGGTTGTCTTGTTTGTATTTTTTAATTATCTCATCTTCCAGCTTGTCCATATCCTCTATCTCTATATTAAATTCGGGCTCTTCTGTCTCTAATTTTGATGTTGATTTGACTAAACAGTAAGCTTTTCTGTCTTTTAGAAAATCTTCTATTGCTTTAAAATCAATATGGGAAATTTTGCCTTTTTTTAACTGGCCTTTTAATTTTATCAAAACTATTTTATTTTCTACATCTTTTTTACTTATTTCTGAGATTAATTGTTCTGTGGCTATTAAGGCATCTTCAATCTCTTTTTCAATTACTAAAACATCTTTTAACTTTATCTCTTTTTTTGTAATTTCAAAAGGGTTTGTATTAACAATATAAAAAGAACCATGATTTAACTCTTCAAGTTCTTGAAAATTGTTTGGGAATGTTGGACCAGAATAAACAAAGTTGTTTTTTTGATATTCTATATGAAGATGTCCTAAGGCATAATACTCTACATCTGGCAATTCTTTTTCTTTGATTGTGTCTATAGGCAAGTTTCCTCCGGCTTCTTCTGTTGTCGTATGTAATGCGAGTATTTTAAATAATCCTGGGGAAGTCTGCAACTTAATGTGCCTTAATTCTTCAACTTCCATCCCCGCCTTCTTTCCCGGGTAGCCATATAAAGCTATATTTTCGTGCAATACTGGGTTAAGAAAAATTGTTTTCTCTGACTTTTTAGTGTTTTCTTTTTCTTTTGTACGTTGGGTTTTTGTCAAATCTTTTTTTGAAAAAGATTTTTCTTCTGGGTTAAAAATATTTTTACAAAAACCTGCTTTTTCTAAAACTGTTAAAAATGTTTTTCCTGAAGCTGAGTAATCATGACTTCCTGCTATATAATAACAATTAATTTTGCTATCTTTCAACTTTTTTAGCTGTTCAAAAGCTTCTTCTAAAATTTCGACTGGCGGGTATGCAGAATCAAATAAATCTCCGGCAATTAAGACAAAATCCACCCCTGCTTTAATGCTTTCTTCAATTGCTTTCTGAAAACTTTTTAAATTTAAATTCTGCAACTCTGGCTGTCTCCATCCTCCTAAATGGCAATCTGAAATATGTGAGAATCTCATAGTAAAGACAACCTCCTGGTTTTCTTTACAATACTTTCCTCTGAGTTAGGTTCAAGACTGATAGACAACCTCCTGGTTTTCTTTACAATACTTTCCTCTGAGTTAGGTTCAAGACTGATAGACAACCTCCTGGTTTTCTTTACAATACTTTCCTCTGAGTTAGGGTTAGACCTAATAAGCAGCTCCATTACTCTCTTTTCCATATTTTCAAATAAGATAAGTTTCATTTATTATTAATCAAATAAGTGTTTGTTTTTAAAAATAGTTGTAATAAAGTAGATATTTATTTCTTTTTGGCAGAATCTAATGTTTTCTGCCCTCTCCTACCTTTCTTGTTTTTGCCATTGCCATTTTTTTGTATTGATGATTTGTATAATCCTAATAATTTTTCTGTTGTCTTATTTAAATCAAACTTTTCTCTGACTTTTTTCAAGCCAGCTTTTCCCATTTTTTCTCTTCTTTTCTTGCTCCTCAATAACCATTCCAATCTTTTTGCCAACTCAGTAGGATTTTCTGGAGGTATTAAGTAACCATCTTCTCCATTTGTTATAATTTCTGGAACTCCTCCAACCGAAGTACCAATAACTGGCAATTTGCAAGCCATTGCCTCTGCATATACAAGGCCGAATCCCTCATATTGAGAAGGCATGGCAAAAATATCACAGCCATTATAAACATGAGGCATTTCTTCTAGTTTAAATGGTTTTATTATAATTTTATCTCTAAACCCGAGCAGTTTAGCTTTTTCATAAGTATTTTCAATTGATTCTTTAAATTCTTTATCAGATAAATTCCCAGGTTTTGCTGCGGCTATTAATAACTTAACTCTTCTTTTTTCTGCTACATTAGAAAAAGCTTTTAATAATGTAGGAACTCCTTTTGCTTCTGAAATCCTTCCTGCAAATAATATAATTCTATCTTTTTCTTTAACATTTATCCTACTCCTTAACCATTTTTTGCCTAGATTTGGCTTAAATTGTTCTAAATCAACTCCAGGATAACAAGTAGAAATTTTATTTATATTGACCCCTAAAGAATGTACTTTTTCAGCTATATTGCTACTAACACCTATAATCTTGCTCCAAAATAGATATCTAATGGGCAAATTATTAATGTTATCTGGATCTTGATTTAGCTCCATATGCAATGTGAGAATATTGGGTATTTCATTATTCATAGAAATTAGATTGCTGGCCATTGCCATTCCTGGATTTAACAAACTCCACATATTAAGATGTTGAGAAGAGAATAAATCTACTTTTTTTTTGTTGATATATTTTTTAAGATATTTAAATATTCTCCTGCTTTTTTTCATAAACAATTCTGATTTTGTCCAGTTCATAGCAGGTATTCTATGTACTGTTAATTTGCCTTGCTTTTTTTTCTCCTTTTTCTTAATAGAAGGAGTTATAATGTCTACATAAATGCCTTTTTCTACAAATTTTCTTGAAACATCATAATAATATCTACTTGCACCGCTAATCCCGTATGGAGGATAGGTAGGACATATCATACATATTCTCATCGTAAAAAAATTGTTAATTTTAATGCTTTTAAACTCTACGAAAAGCTTTTAAATTCAAAATTTGAGTACTAAAAAGTTAACTTTTAAATCTTATTTTTAAAGTTTTCTAAGGCTTTTTAAAGTATTAAATTATGCCATAAAAATGCCGAAGATTTCAGTTATCATTCCTGCTTATAATGAAGAGAAATACATAGCTGAATCTATTGAATCTGTCCTAAAACAAGATTTAAAAAATTTTGAAATAATCTTGGTAAATGATAATTCTACAGATAATACAAAAGAAATAATAGAAAAATTTGTAAGAAAAGATAGCAAGGTAAAATTATTAAATCACAAAAAAAACAAAGGCAGAGCCGCAGCTGTAAATACTGGAATTAAAAAAGCGAAAGGAAAATACATTGCTTTTCTTGATGCAGATGACTTAATGGCAAAAGGAAGACTGAAAAAACAAATGACTTTCTTAGAAAATCGTTCTAAAACTGATATGATTTTTGGGGACTTCCTTGTTTTGAAAGAAAATAAGAAATTAGAAAAAATAGAGGCAATAGATTTCAGTGAAGATCCAAAGAAAATCTTGCTGGAGGCAAGAAAGAGAAAAGATTTAGGAGAAATTTGGCCTTACAAATTGTTAGATTATGAAAAAAAGGAAAAATTCATTCCCGGCGGATCTGTAATGGTTAGAAAAAAAGTTTTTAATAAAATTAAGCTGGATGAAAATTTAAAAAATTCTGAAGATTATGACCTCTGGTTTAAAATTATTGGAAAAGATTTTAAGATCAAGAAGTTTCCAATAATTACCTTTATATATAGGAAACATGGAGAGCAGAAATCAAAAAATATAGGGAGAATGAAGGAAGCTGCGAGAGTAATTAACAAAAAATTAAAGAAGGGAAAATATTTCACTATTTCAGAAAAACAAAATTTATAAACCTTCTATACTTTTGTTTTTTATGATAAATGAGGTAACATGTTTAAATTATAGTTTTTTGTCAGCTTTAGCTGACAAGTTTTACATTCAGGATTTTAATGTTTTTCTAATCAATCTTATTTTAGCAGCAATCTTGTTAGTTGTAGGTGTTTTTCTCGGCAAGTTTATTAAATACATTGTCAGAAAAGGTATAGAAAAAGCAGGGATTGAAAAGTCTGCAAAAAAGAACTTTATAGAATTGTTTTTAAGTGTTGTTAAATGGAGTATTTACATACTTTTTATCTCGCTTGCACTTGATCAACTGGGCATTCCTGAACTGACAAAATGGCTTACATCTGCCTTAGTTGTTGTCCCAGCATTGGTAGGCAGTTTATTGCTAATTGCTATTGGTTTTGCACTTGCAACTTATTTAAGAGACTTAATACAAGAAAGCAGTATAGAAAATAAGTATGTTCTTGCTACAATTTTTTACTATTTTGTTATTTACTCATTTCTTGTCTTTGCCTTAAAAACAATATTAATTGGGCAGGATAAACAGGCTGTAAATGTCATTATTGTTCTTTTGACAGCAATTGTAGGAACAGGGATTACTTACTGGCATGTTTCTAAAAAGCAATAAGCCATATTTCTAATTTTTCAAAAAATAAATGTTTTTCAGCTATTTTCTTTTTATTAGTTTTTCTTAAAAATTTTTCAATCCTGTATCTGGGTGTTAATGAAGAGATTAATAAAATTACTTTGCCATTTTTTTTCAAATGTTTTTCTGCCTGTTTCAAAAATCTTAAAATTGTCTCATCCCCTTTCTTACCTCCAGTTGTATCTTTCTTTTTATCGAATTTTGATGAAGGGAGATATGGCGGATTAAAAATTATTAAATCGAACTTTTCATTAATGTTTGAAAACAAGTCGCTTTTTCTGGCATTAAATTTTTTCTTTAATTTATCTACTGCATCTTCGTCTATATCTGCTGCAACAATATTTTCTTTTTTAATGCCTTTTTTTAATAATGTTTCTGCCTGTATTCCTGAACC
>CAZAAB010000024.1:0-9414 GCA_964483015.1 Candidatus Woesearchaeota archaeon
TGCGGGTCTTTGACCCGCAGTTCTTGACATGGGGAAACACAAGATTTTTTTGATTTCATAAAATATACTAAATTCAAAACATCAATACTTTTTTAAATATCTTGTTTTTAACAAGTAAAATGAAAAAGATAGTGACAATTGGCGGGGGGACAGGACAGTTCATGCTGTTAAGTGGTTTAAGAAAAAAAGATGTTGATTTAACTGCATTAGTTTCAATGGTTGATGATGGCGGTTCAACAGGAGAATTAAGAGATGAATTTGGAGTTCTGCCAGCAGGAGACTTAAGAAGATGTTTAACTGCTTTATCAAAAGATTCTGGTGTTTTAAGAGAATTATTTGAGTATAGATTTGAAAACGACTGTGTTGGCAACAGAATTATAGCTGCTGTTGAAAATATCGTGGGGAAGGAAAATTATGTTCAAGAATTGGGAAGGATTTTAAACATTGATGGCAAGGTTTTGCCAATCACTATTGACAATACACACGTTTATGCAGAAACAAATAAGGGAAAAAAGCTAAATGGTCAGTTAGAGGTTAGCTATAATCTTGAGAATAATGAAAAAATTGAAAAAATCTGGCTTGAACCCCGGGCATACATTTTCAAAGATGCTGCTGAAGAGATTAGAAAAGCTGACTTAATTGTGATATGTCCCGGCGATTTATATGGCAGTATCTTGCCTAATTTCTTAGTAAAAGGTATGAAACAAGTGTTAAAGAAAACCAACGCAAAAATAATTTATGTTTGTAACCTTGTGACAAAACAAGGCACCCATAACTTTAAGGCAAGCGATTTTAAAAAAGAAATTGAAAAGTATGTCAAAGTTGATAAGGTTATTTGCAATATTAAAAAACCAACAAAAAAAGTTGTTGACAAGTATAAAAAAGAAGATTCTTACTTCGTTCAGCCAGATTTAAAAGATGCAATGAAAAAAGACTTATTAGATGAATACCAGTCTGGAAAAACAAAAGGCAAGGTAATAGCAAGACATAACCCAGAAAAAACATCAAGAGCTATTATGAGTTTAATCTAGTTAATGCTTATTTTTATTATTCTAAATTTAAATTATCTCAACAAATTTATTTAAAGACTAACAATTTAAAAACATCTTTTAAGTCAGGTATATTATGAAACTGCCTAAAAAAAATGAAATAAGAAAGCCAAGTAAAACTTTAGCTGGCGTTACCCCATTAGCTGTAATGTTAAAACCAAAAAGATGCAAACATGGCTTGTGCGTTTACTGCCCTAAGTATGATGTGCCCCAGTCTTATACTCCTTTATCTCCTCCTGTAATTAGGGCCAAAATGTTAAACTATTCTCCAGAAAAACAAGTTAAGGCAAGGCTTAAAGCATTCGAGTTAATGAACCACCCCACAGATAAAATTGAGTTAATAGTCATGGGAGGAACATTTTTAGAATATCCAAAAAAATATCAAAAAGAATTTATTAAAAGATGTTATGATGCCTTAAATGGCAGCAAAGCAAAAAATCTAGAGGAAGCAAAAAAGAAAAACGAAACATCAAAACATCGTTGTGTAGCATTATGCTTAGAAACAAGGCCAGATACTTGCAATAAAGAAACAGTAAAATGGATGGTTAAACTTGGTACAACAAGGGTAGAAATAGGAGTACAAGCAATTGACGATAAAATATACAAAAAAGTCAATAGGGGCCATAAGGTAAAAGATGTTGTTAAAGCTACAAAGATATTAAAAAACGCAGGTTTCAAAGTCGGCTACCATATTATGCCTGGAATTCCAGGCAGTAACCCAGAAAAAGACCTGGAAATGTTTAAAAAAATCTTTAAAGATGAAAAATTTAAGCCTGACCAGTTAAAAATCTACCCCTGCCAGGTATTTAAAAATTCTGTATTAGAAAAATGGGTTGAGCAAGGGAGATATAAACCATACAAAAAAAAAGAAATTGAATCATTATTAATAAAAATGCTAAAAATAGTTCCAGAATACTGCAGGGTTATGAGAATAATGAGAGAAATACCTCCAAAATATCTTGCCTCAGGAACAGAAAGAATAGATTTAAGAAGCGAGGTAGAAAAAAAGTTAAGAAGAGATAAAATAAAGCTAAATGAAATTAGGTACAGAGAAGTTGGATTTAATCTAAGAGATAAAAAAATTAAGAAAAAGTTAAAGTTAAAAGTTAAAAAGTACAAATCAAGTGATGGCAAAGAGTATTTCTTACAGATGGTTAATAAAAATAATATCTTATTCGGCTTACTAAGATTAAGGCTGCCAGATAGAACTTTTATAAAAGAATTAAAAAAATCTGCAATAATTCGAGAGTTGCATATTTACGGCAAGGCAGAAAAAATAGGAAAAAAAGGCAGAATTCAACATACTGGGTTGGGAAAAAAGCTGATGAAAAAAGCAGAAGAGATAGTAAAAGAAACTAGCAAAAAGAAAATTGCTGTAATTTCAGGAACAGGTGTGAGAGAGTATTATAGAAAACTTGACTATAAACTAGAAAAAAACTATATGATTAAAAAAATAAAAAATTAAGCTGTTTTCATATCTGAAACAGAGCAAGTTGTCTCACCAATAACTCCTGCTATCCTTATTTTATCACCTTCCTCAATATCATATGTTACTTTATAAGTTTCTGATTCCAGCTCTCCAGGAACTTCTTCAGGAGTTTTTTCAACTTCTTTTTCACCAATTAAAATCTTTACATCAGACAAATCTGCTCTTCCCGTATCTCTGTAAACAATAATTTCATCATCAGTCACATTAATCTTTTCTATTTCTAACCTTAAGTACATACAGCTAGTAGTGGTTCCTGCTTGTTCTGACCCTTCTTCTATAGTAGGTCTTAAAGCTGTCCACAAAATCCCAACAGCAACAACAACAATTAATATGATAAGTATAGTTGCCACAACAGCAGAAATACCCTTTTTGCTTTTTAACATTTTACCTCCTTTATTTTTACTAAAAACCTATCTTTATTTATAAACTTAACTATGCGTAAACCAAAACTCATACTCTCCAGCCTCATTTTTCTTGTCAAACTTTACAAAACCAAACCTTTCAAACTGAATAACTTTATTCTTCAAATTTTTTACCTGCTCTTCAGCTATCCCGTTAATCCAATTACCGTCAGGCATTAAAATCCTCGCATTTACAAATTTTGAAACCCAATTTAATTTAGGAATTTCCTTATTTTCCTTACCTGTAAACTTTACTATCTTATTTAACCTAACATTAAACAAGTGCATTAACCTAACTTCTTTATTTTTATTTTCTTCTAAATCTTTTCTGGAAATATAAATATCTCCAACTTTTCTTTTCCTTTTTTTCTTCTTTTCTGGATGTACCTTAACCTTAACTTCTTTAATCTTTGGCTTTTTTTTAATTTTCAACTTTACAGGTTTTTCTAAAAATGAGTACCTATCAGCTTTCTTATCAATCCTTTTTCTATTTTCAGCATAAAGCTTATCAACAGGTATTTCAATATTTTTCTCATTTAACCCCATTTTTTTCACAAACTCTTTTATAGATTCTGGCTTAAAACCTCTTCTTTTTAAAGACTGTACAGACCATGTTCTAGGGTCATCCCATCCAGTAAACTTGCCAGACCTTACCTCTTTTTGAGCTTTACTCTTACTTATCTTAACATCTTTTACTCTTGCTAAGCCAGTATGAATTATTTCCGGCTTCTTCCAGCCAAAAATATCCCAAATATATTTTTCCATTTTTGACTCTATCTGTAAATCCTTACCTCTCAAAATATGGGTAATATTAAGTAAGTGGTCATCAATTGCCCATGAAAACTCTAACAAAGGCCAAACCTTATGTTTTTTTCCTGTTCTTGGGTGCTTTTTATCAGAAATTCTGAACAAAACCCTATCTCTAAAAGCAGGGTTTTTATGCTTCATATTTGTCTTAATTCTTAAAGTAAAATCTCCTGGTTTTGTCTTCTTGCTAAACATCTTCTTCCACCTTTTTTTATGTTCCTCAACAGGGTACTGCCTACAGCCACATTCAATACCCTCTTTTCTATTTTTTCTCAAATCTTCTTTACTACAAGAACAAACATAAGCTTTTTTCTTTGCTATCAACTTTTTAGCATACTTATAATAAATTTTCAGCCTATCGCTTTTATAAATAACTGGTTTTTTATACTTAACATTTAACCACTTAAAAGCTTCAGGGATTAACTTATAAGCTTCTTCAACAATTTCTTTCTCCTTACTCCCGATAGTATCATCAATAACAAGTCTTAACTTTCCAGAGTATTTTTCACAGTACAAGCTGTTTAACAAGTAAGTTTTAACATTCCCTATATGTAATGCTCCAGAAGGAAATGGGGCCAGCCTCATCACAACCCTTTTTTTAACATTTGGCAAGTCTTTTAACCCTTCTCTTTCTTCCCTCTCTTTTATTAAATGCTTAAAATCTTCAAACCTTACTTCTTTCTCATCCTTGCTTAACTTATTAACTTCTTTAACCTGCTCCTTAATCAAAGGCATTACTTTCTCAATATCTTTTTTTTCCAACCCTTCTTCAAATAAAGAATTCAAAACCTTGTTCGGCTTAGCTTTTTCATGCTCTACTGCATTTTTCAATGCATAGGCATAAATCTTCTGTTTAAATTTTGCCTCAACATCTTTTTTTGCCATTTTTAGATAAAATAAGATTACTTCTCTGTTAAATGGAGTATAAAAATACCTACTGCCATTACTAACAGTCCGAGAAAAGGAAAAACAAAAGAAAGCTCTCTTTCAACACTGCCAATTGCCATGCCTGTTATATAAATAGGCCTAAACAAAAATAAAACGAAACCTAGAAGTAAGATTCCTATCCCGCCTACTTGCAAAATTTCATTCTTGCTTTTCATTTTAACCTCTATTTAATTTTCTCTCAGCAACATCTAATCTATCAAGAATGCTGTCTATTCTCCTATTCACTGAATCTAACTTAAACTCGAAATCATCTATTTTTCTTTTTATATCTTTAAATTCTAAACTTGTTTTTGATGCTGATGAACTTGAAGCCATATTACCTAAAAAACCCAGGGCATTTTCACCGCTTGTAGAAGAAACATCAACATAATCTTCTTTTTTTAGTTTATTTTTAATTCTATCTTCAACTTCTTTAGGGATTTTGCTTTTCTCAAAATCCCTTGTCAAATCAACTATCTTTCTCTTTTTAAAAGGCCACATGCTAAAATAAGAAAGAGAACATATTTAAAACTTTTGAATTAAAATAAGTAACTTTTTTAAACTTGGTTTATTTACTAAACGCAGAAAAGAGGAAAAAATGGCTAATGACTGGAGAGAAATAATAATTTGGATTTTAATCGCTTTAGGATTTTTATTACTAATTGCCTCTTTTTTCAAGGGTGCTTAAAATGAAAATTCAAGATATAATAATTTGGATCTTATTTATCTTAGCAATAATTTTTGTAGCATGGTATATTTTCGGAAAATCTCCCACATTTGAACAAACCCTTTTTGTTTTACTCTTATCATTGTCTGTAACAACTCTTATTAAAGATAGTGTTTTAGAAAATAGCTATAAGAATTTAAAAAAAAGTTTTACTCATTTAGCAAAAGATTTTAAACACCATATTACTCATAATTAGAAAATGGCTAATGATAATGTAAGCGAAATAATAAATGAAATAAGTCCTTATTATAATGAGAAGAAAAAACCCTCTCAACAATATAAGATAGTTTACGAATCTTCTTCAGAAACCTTAGAACCTATTTACTTCTGGATTCTTGACTTTATTAATGACCTGTTCCCAAGTGTTGAAAAATTAGTTGATAATTTTACTTCGTCTCCTGGAAGCGGCCACTTTTCAGAGTTAATGGGAAAAGCTTCTCAAATGCAAGACAGGGCAATGAAAATTCTCGGGCAAGTCAATCAAATTATTAAAAGTATCTTAAATGTCATCTATGATCTAAAAGAATTTGAAATGCGGCTTGAGCATTATGATGATGCAAATTCTAAAAAGGAAGAGACAAAAGAAGCTGGATTACTTGCATTAAAGCAAATATGGATGGACAATGTTGATATGAAAAAAGGCCGTGGCTCTATAAACTCAATGGCTCAACAATTAAGTTTTGTCACATTAAGAGATGCATTTATGGCCTGTTCTTCAGTAGAAAAAGCCAAAGATATGGATTTAAACGACAGAGTTAAAAGAATTCTAATGGCAAGGCTGGAAGAGTTCTTTGGGTGGAAAGAAAGAAGTGAAAAAGAATTAAGAAAAAGATATCAGATAGAAAAAAGATACTTAAAAAGCCAGGCCGATTCATTAAAACTTTATACAAGATGGGCAAAGCCATACCTAAAAGCAGCAACACAGCTTGAACAAAAAGATGTTGGAAGAGAACCCTCTACTGTAACAGCATTTAACACTATTCTCTTACAATTAACCTTGCTAGGAAAAAATGATTTAGATACTGGACAAGCAGTTATTGATGAAGATCTCCCAAAAGGCTTTGAAAAAATGAAAAAATTAAGGAAATATTATTCCTGTGTTTTAGTAGATTTTAGATTTAGAGGCATACCACAAAAAGCTGGGCAACATTATGTCTTTGGAGGCAGAGCAGAAGTGACATTTAAAGCCTATTCTTTAAGTGAAGAAGAATTAAAATTATTAGATAAAAAGCTTGAAGAATCAGACATCAACGACGCCTTAAAATTAGTAGAAGGTTTAACTGACGAATCCTTAGATGAAATAAGAAAAGACTTAGAAAAATATTTAGGTGAAGAAGGGGCTTATACTGGAGAAAAAAAACCTGAAAAAGAAGAAAAGAAAGAAGATGTCAACCCTTTTGCTGCCTTGCTCGGCTTGCACAAGAAAGAAAATAAGGAAGAAGTAGAAGAAGAAATTAAAGAAGTTAAAAAAGACAGGTGGCAAGAAAAAAAAGTCAGAGAAGCAGCAGAAAATAAAGCTAAGGCAAGATGTTATACTGTTTATGATATTTATAAAAAAGCGCACGGAATGGAATCACTGCCTTAACTTGTTTAAAGTTAATTTTATATATTACTATTAATTAGTATATAAAATGGCAAAAAGCAAAAAAATAAAGATTGTCAAGGAAGAGGTAAATACCCCTTACAAAGAAGTGGGAAAAGAAGATGAGGGAGAAGTAGATAAAGATTTAGAAGACGAAGTTGAAGAAAGGGAAAATTTTTCTGATTTTGTTGAACAAAGCCAAACAGCCCCTTCTTCAAACCCAGAAAATGCCTCACCTATATTACAGCCAACCCAAACAAACCCCCCAGAACCACAAGAAGATTTAGAAGAAGAACTTGAAGATGTTGATGAAACAGCAGATGCAGGAGAAGTTTATAACGCTCCAGAATATTCAGGAGATTACTCTGAAATGCCTGAAGAAACAGCATCAGAAATACCCCAATTAACAGAAACAAATGAGGCAAGGATGGGAAGAAGTCTTAACTTAAGAGAAATGGAAGCAGAACAACAAGCATCTCAGCAAAGACTTGACAATCAGGAAGAAGAAAGAGAAATTAAAGAATACAGGTCGAAAATAAGACCAGAAGAAGAAAGAAGAATGCCTTTTGAAAGAGAGGAGAGAAAAAAGAGAAGGTTAAATATTTAAACTGATTCATATTAAAATAAAAAAGAGGTTTAAAATGGCTACTGAAAATTTTTACCCAGGAACATCTTACCCTTTAGAAGAAAGTTATGGTAGTTTTACTGGTTATAGAGTTCCTGCACATTCCTTAGGTATTACTACTGACCCAAGAACAGCAAATCAAATTCAAGAAGTTACAAATAAATTGAACACTGGAGCAAAAAAAATAGAGGTTTCAGCAATACAGCCAAGAATTCTTGAATCTATACCAAAACAACACTTAAAAGAAATAAAAAGACTGACAAAACTAACCGGAACTGAAGCATCTATGCACGGGCCAATGGTTGAAGCTTCTGGATACACAAAACAAGGATGGAGCGAGGCAAGCAGACAACAAGCTGAAAAACAGATAATTTCTTCTATTGAAAGAAGTCATGAACTTGACAGAAAAGGCAATATGCCAGTAACATTCCACCCAAGCTATATGCTGCCGCAAGGAGTAGAAAAAATGAAAGAAGGGGGGAAAGAAGTTCCAAAATCAATGTTAGTTGTAGACTCAAGAACAGGGGACATAAAGCCCATACAGGGAACAGAAAAATATTTCCCAGAAAAAGAAGGTAAAAAATTTGAACCAAAAAACGAAATTAAAAAAATGAACAGGGAAGCCTGGGACAGAACCCTAAACCAATTAAACTTCTATGCATTGCGGGGGGAAGAAGAAGTAAGAAGAGCGTTAACACCAATCCAGGAAAAGCCAGAAGTAGAAGATACTATACTAAAAGCATATAATGTAACTGAGAAAAGAGACGACATACTTGACAGTGCTGTTAAAAAAGGGGAGATCACAGAATCAGAAAAAAGAATGTTGAATTCTAACTTTAGGCAGCTTGACCACGCAAGTATTTTTTTGAGAGACTCATACAATCAGTTAAGAGAACTTTTCAATAGAGTTTACAAAGATGCTGACAAAGAAGATAAAAAAAGACTGAACCAGTATGCAAAAGAAGTAAAGCCTTTAGTAGAAAAAGAAATTGAGAGAGATCCTGAAAAATTGAAAAAATTTGCTGACGTGGTTGAAAAAGGTGTTAAAGTTTTAAATAAGATTTCAAAACCCTCGCTATATCAACCGTTAAACGATTTTTTAATTGATAAAAATTCAGAAACATTTTCAAACACAGCTTTAAAGGCATATAAAAAATTTGGGAAGAAAGCCCCTGTTATAAGTATTGAAAATCCTCCTGCAGGAACAGCTATAGACAAGGCAGAAGAAATAAAGCAGTTAATTGATAAAACCAGAGAAAGGTTTGTTGAAAAAGCTAAAAAACAAGGCATTTCAGAAACAAAAGCAAAAAAAGCTGCTGAAAGGTTGGTTGGGGCAACTTGGGATGTAGGCCATATTAATATGTTAAAAAAATACGGGTATGACAAAAGCGACATTATAAAAGAAACAGAAAAAATTAAACCATACCTAAAACATGTTCACTTATCCGATAACTTTGGATACGAACATACTGAGATACCCATGGGAATGGGCAATGTTCCTATTAAAGAAATAATGGAGAAGTTGGGTAAAAAAGGTGAAAAAGCAAGAAAAATAATAGAAGCTGGTGACTGGTTTCAACATTTTAAAACTCCTCCTGTAGCTGAAACTTATGAAGCTTTAGGTTCTCCTTTATACCCTATGAAAGCCCCTTACTGGAACCAAATAGCCAGCATTTATGGACAATATTCTGCAGGTTTTGGAGATTTCCTCCCACAACAACACTTTACTACATACGGGGGCGGCTTCTCTGGAATGCCTGCTGATCTCGGAGGTCAGCAAGCACAGCAGGGAACATCAAGAAGATCA
>CAZAAB010000025.1:0-9268 GCA_964483015.1 Candidatus Woesearchaeota archaeon
TAATCATAGACGTCTTTGTTATTTTAACCGGCTATGATTAATTTATGCGCAAAGCCGTTCTGTTGGCATTAGTCAAACCCTTTTGAAAAATGTAAATAAATTCAATACGTCATGTTGAGGAGAAATAAATTCACTAAATTGGCTTCATATTAGGAGGATTTGATTAGACTTTTCAGAGAAAAATTTCTAATGGCATTTTATTGTTGTTTTGAATTTATATACCAATTCGTCCATTATCTTCCCCCACTTTTTTCTATCTTCCTCATTAAAGGACCAACTTCCATTTTTAGTAACCAAAATTAGATTTTGAATTGAATAGATTTACAACAATATTTTTTAATTTTTTAAGGAATTTGATTTCAGATTACGCCTTTTAAGTTTAAGTTAGTTTCTATTTTTTGCAATAAAAAACTTATGCTTAAAATATAGAATTAGTAGCTATTTTTTTGAACTATTTTAAGTAAATCGTTCTTTTCAAATCTTTAAAGTGTTTATTCCCTGTCAATATTCTTCCGTTGAGTTTTTTGGCGATTGTTAGAATGATGGCATCAGGAAGGCTAAAGTCCTTTTTACTTTTTCTTTGATCTTGATATTCACGCCCCCCCTTAATTATTGTTTCTTCTGTTAATCCAACTATTCTGGATTTGGATTTTATAAATCTTAGATGTTTTTTAAAATCCCACCCTCTTTTTGCAGCCTTACAACTTAATTCAATTAGGGTGATTGAAGGAGTAACAATTTCTTCTTCATTTAAAAAAGTTTCAACTCTCTTTCCTTTTTTTGTCCCCCCAAAATATTCTATCCATGCGTAAGTGTCAAATACTATCATCTTTCTTTATCCTTCCACATTTCTTTTCTTTCTTTCTTGCTGAAAGAATCTATGTTTTTTAAGGAGCCAAACATAGAGTTGGGAACTTCTTTTTTAACAATTGTTTTTTCCAGCAACTCATCAAATGATCTCGCATTTATTCTCTTCTTTAGTTCTTCCAGGACTTGGAATGTTTTTTCTTTTATAGCTATGGTTTTCATCTTATAATTATAAATATAATTATATTTATAAATGTTTTGTTTATTCTAGTTTAGCCTTTATTCTTCTTAAACTTTTGCCAGGGCTTTCTTGTTTATAGACTTTGAATTTGCCTGATTTTCCTAATTCTGAGGTGTTAGAAACATGGGGCCCTGCACAAATTTCCTTACTTATAACTTCTTTGTTTTTTATAGTGTAGACAGATACTTTACTTCCATATTTCTCATTGAAAATGCCGGTAGCTCCCCGTTTTTTAGCTTTTTCTAATGTCATTTCTTCTCTTTTTACTTTTAAACCTTTTTTTATTATGTCATTTACAAAATTTTCTATCTTCTCTACTTCTTTATCAGTTAATTTTCTATCAAAATTAAAGTCAAATCTCAATCTTTTTTCAGTAATGTTGCTTCCCCTTTGTTCAATATTTTTATCTATAAACTTTCTTAATGCTGCTAATAAGAGATGTGTTGCTGTATGCAATTTTTTTGTTTTTTCTGTTTGATCAGCAAGACCTGATTTAAACTTGCCTTTTTTTGTTCTTGATTTTTCTTTATGTTTTTCCTGCTCTTTTTCAAAACTTTTAGCATCAACTTTTAAATTTTTTTCTTTTGCCATCTCTTTAGTCATTTCTAAAGGAAAGCCGTAGCTTTGATAAAGCAAAAATGCTTTTTTCCCCGAAATAGTATTTTTTAAATTTTTAGTTATTTTTTCAAACTCTTTGACACCTTTTTTTATTGTTTTTGAAAATAATTTTTCCTCCCCCTCCAGTTGTTTTAAGATAAATTCCTTATTTTTTTGTAAGTGTTTATAATCATGATATATTTCAACAACTTTTTTTCCTATTTTCTTTATAAATGGTTTGTTTAT
This sequence comes from Candidatus Woesearchaeota archaeon, assembly GCA_964483015.1. Classification (GTDB taxonomy): domain Archaea; phylum Nanobdellota; class Nanobdellia; order Pacearchaeales; family GW2011-AR1; genus PWGL01. The sequence goes on from CAZAAB010000025.1 coordinate 1,892, forward strand.
GTTTAATAGTTTGCCATATCTTATAGCTCTTCTTATTAACCTTCTTAAGACATAGCCGTGTTCAGTATTTGAAGGATGTATATGTTCAGCTAAAATAAAAACACTTGCCTTTAAATGGTCGGCTATTATTCTCATTGATTTTGTTTCTTCTTTGTTTTCTCCATACTTCTTTTCACTTAATTTTTCAATTTGTTTTATTAGTGGCAAGAAACAAGGGATTTTGTACATATCCTTGCCTTGCAAAACAGCTAAAGTACGTTCAACACCCATGCCAGTATCAACATTTTTTTGTTTTAATTCTTTATAACCTTTTTTTGTTTTATTGTACTGCATAAAAACATTATTCCATATCTCAGAATTATTATAAAACATTTCTGTGTCAGGACCGCAAGGTCCTGTTTTTCCAGCTGGTCCCCACCAGTTTTCTTTTTTACCAAGAAATTTAATCTGGTCTTTTTTTATTCCTAATCCCTGCCAGTATTTTGCAGCTTCAGTATCTTTTGGGATATTATTTTTTTTATCACCTTTAAAGCAGGTAATTTTTAATTTTTCTTTAGGAATTTTTAATTTATCAGTTAAAAATTCATAGCTATATTGTATGGCTTGTTTTTTAAAATAATCTCCTAATGACCAGTTTCCAAGCATTTCAAAAAAAGTAAGATGAAAGGCATCGCCAACTTCTTCGATATCGCCGGTTCTCACGCATTTTTGAACATTTGTTAGTTTTCTGCCTTGAGGATGCTTTTGCCCTAACAAGTATGGAACTAAAGGATGCATTCCAGCTGTAGTAAAGAGAACAGTGGGGTCTTCTTTTGGTATTAATGGGGAATTAGGGATTTGTTTATGGTTTTTACTTTTAAAAAAGTCTATATACTCTTCAATTAATTGTTTCCTATTTTTGATTTGTTTCATATAAAATAGAAAAGAAAGATATTTTTAAATCCTACTAAACTTCCTAAGACAATCCTAATTTTTTCAGCTTTTCTTTAACCTGGTTTAATTCTTCTTCTATACCCTTGTCTTCTTCTTTAATATGCTTTTTCTCAATTTTTACTTCTTTTGGAAGGTCTGGAATTTCTTTTTCCATATTTTTTATTTTTTCTTTAACCTTTTTCAAGTTTTTCTTTAACCCTTCTTTTTTATCAAGCTCTTTTTTTCTTAGTTTATTGTATCTTTTAACTTTTTTTTGAACTTTTAGCAAGGACATTTTTGCAGAAAGAAGTGTTTTCTTGTCTCTTAAGGCAGTGCCATAATTAAATTTTACATATAAATCAGATTTTTTAGACATTTTTATTGCTCTAATTCTTGGAAAAGGGTTTGGTCAACCTGATCGATTTTAGCTTTAGCGTTGTTAATCTCTTGCTGCCATTTTTCCAGTTCTTGCTCTTCTTTTTTCTTCACATCTTTAATGTTCTTAAGCTGGTTTTCAATTTCTATTATATTTTGTTTAATGTCTTGAAAGTTATTTAAGGATTCTTTATATTTATTAATCCTGACATACACAGGGCCTTTTTGTTTTTGTTTAGGCAGTGGTTCGCCTATTTCTCTTGTCCTTATTTTTCTTCTTGCCTCAACTTTTTCTTGCCCGGCATTTTTAATGCTTTCTTTAGCAGCATGATTGCTTATCCTTTCTCCTGTTTTAGAGGAAGGAAATGAGGGTAATGGAGGAAGTTCTTTTTTTGAATGTTTCATAGGAGGTATATTAGAAGATATTGTTTCTGGAAAAGGGGGCAGTTCTGGAGGTTCATCTCTTTCTTTCTTTTTTTTACTGCTAAATAGTCCCATATTTAAACTGATTTGTTTGTTTATAAATAATTTTGCATAAATTATAGAGTGATAACAGGGGTAACCGAAAAATATTTAATCTTGACGATTTTGAAATAATGATGAGACTTAAGCTTCTTAAAGATATTTTGTCAGAAATAGCTGGAAAACAGGCAGAAGAGTTAGCTGAGGTTTTATATGATAAGGAAAATGTTAATGAGTTCAAAATTGCTAAAAAGTTAAAGGTAACTATAAACCAAGTCAGGAACATACTTTATAAGCTTTCAAACCATAATCTTGTTTCTTTTACCAGAAAAAAAGAAAAGAAAAAAGGATGGTATACTTATTTTTGGACACTTGATGAAGAAAAAGCTTTAGTAATGCTTGACAAAAGATTAGGAAAGAAAATCTTTTCATATAAAAATCAGTTAAAAAGCAGACAAGATAAAACTTATTATATTTGCAAAGTTTGTAAGACAGAGGTGAGTGAAGAGACAGCTTTAGAAAATAGCTTTGTTTGCCCTGAATGTGGCGAGGTTTATAAACTGCAAAAAGGAAAAGACAGAGAAAAATTATTGAAGACAAAAATAACTAGGTTAGAAAAAGAGAGAAGTGAGGTTTTGAAAGAATTAAGCAAGATCAGGAAAAAACGGGAAGAGAAAAAGAGAAAAAGAAGAAAAAGAAGAAAAAGAAGAAAAAAGCTTTCAATTGCAGAGATAAAAGGGGTTGGTAAGAAAAAGGCTGAACAGTTTAGGAAAAAGAGGATAAAGACAATAGGGGGATTATTAAGATTAAAGCCCGAAACAGTCGCTAAAAAATTAGGGATAAGTGTTAAAAAAGCTAAAAAATATCAAAAAAGAGCTAAAAAAGCTGGGAAAAAATGAATGGACTATAGAAAGTACACAAAGAAAAATTTAAAGAAAAATTTTATTTTAAACTTTTTTCAAAATTTATCAGTAACTTCTTTATTGATAATATCCAACATAGTTTTATTTGTGGTTTTTTTTCTTTTACTTTCTTTAAGCAGTCAGCTTTTTAATTTAAGCGGCCAACAATTTTTAGAAAACTTTATAGCTTTAAAGCCGACAAATATTTTGCAAGGAAGAGCATTGTGGACTTTTCTTACTTCTATGTTTATGCATGGAGGGGTATTTCACTTGTTTATCAATATGTTTGTTTTATTTTCATTAGGAATGGTTATGGAAAGGATTGTTGGCAGAAGGAGATTTTTATGGTTTTATCTTGCTTCGGGCTTATTTTCTGGATTAATTTTTGTTCTGTTAGCAGCTTTGTTTGGAAGAGGAGATATTGGGGCAAGCATTTTCGGAGGAGTTAGTGTTCCTGCTGTCGGGGCATCAGGAGCAATATTTGCTATAGCTGGTTTGTTTGTAGTTTTATTGCCAAGAGCAAGGTTTGCAATAATTTTCCTGCCTTTTTTCTCACTGCCTGGCTACATAATGGTTCCGGGTGTTTTAATCTTAACTTGGATTGCTTCTGTTGCAACGGGTTTGCCAGTGGGCAATTCAGCGCATTTTGGGGGGTTTTTAGCAGGGTTAATTTATGGATTGTATTTGAGAAGAAAATATAAGAATAAGATAAGAAAATTAAATAAGATGATAGCATGAGAATAAAAAAAGAGTATTTAGCTGTTTGGGAATATTTAAAAAAAGCAAGATTTTGTTTTTTTATAGTTCTTGCTTTATTTTTAATTTCAACCTTGGTTGGTTTTTTTTTGCCTATTTTTCTTAAAGAGTATATATTTAATTTTATTGAGCAATTAATGCAGAAAACAGAGGGGATGGGTTTTTTCCAGCTTTTTATTTTTATTTTTCAGAACAATCTAACTACAGCATTTATCGGGATGTTGCTGGGGCTTGTTTTTGGGATTTTGCCATTAATTTTAGCAGTTTTTAATGGTTATGTAATCGGTTTTGTTACAAAAATTGTTGTTTCTGAAACAAGCTTTTTTTCAGTGTTGAGATTGCTGCCTCACGGTATTTTTGAATTGCCTGCTTTAATATTATCTTTAGGTTTAGGTTTAAAGTTAGCCACTTTTTTTATGTCTGAAGATAAGAAAAAACAGTTTAAGTATGATTTAGAAAACTCGTTAAGAGTTTTCCTGCTTGCCATTTTACCTTTATTGTTGATTGCAGCAGTCATAGAAACAAGCTTGATTTTTCTATTAAGTTAAAAATATTTAAAAATGGTTCTCAATTGGCATATGAAAATGTGTTGAAAAACTGCATTCTGGAGCAGGGAAAAACAGGTTAAAAATCATTTAATTTTTTCTGTTTGCCATATTCTTTTAACAGCCATGAATTGCTTTTAAATAAAGAAGCTGGCAGTCTCAACCTTTTTTGTGCTGAATCTAAAGCTTGTTTTATGGTTTCAAATTTTTCTGGCTTGTTTTTAAAAGCTTGTCTTGAAGCTTGTCTTAATATTCCCACGCCACAGGGGGCATAATATTCTGGCCTGCATTCTCTTATGACAAGACAGGAAGCCTGCCTTTTTTTCTTTTCAAGATATTCAACTAAAGCCAGCCTGTTGGCATAGTAAGCTCCAGTCACATTTGAAGCATATTATTTTCTTCCCTGGAATGGTTCATAGTCTATTGCTAAGTATGTTTTTGATGAATTATTCCATACTGAGCCAGGGATTTTAGCTTCTAAAACCTCGAATGAAAATTTATAATTAGACACACGTCTTTTAATGTATGTTTTGAAGTATAAAAATCTTTAAATAAGACAAATGTCTATTATTAATATGCCTAAAAAAGGACCTGATAAGAAAAAGTTAAAGAAGATAAGAGAGGCATTGAAAAAAAATCCTCAAGGATTATGGGTTAGGAAAATTGCTAGAGAAACAGGGTTAGATAAATCTATGGTCTCAATTTATTTAAGAAGGTATATGGAGAAAGAAGTTGAAGTAATGTCTGTTTCAGAACTAGTTAAAATTTATAAGTTAAGGGGTGAATGTAATGAATAAGGTTAAAATAGATTTGTTTAATTTGATTAAGGACGGAGAAAAGAGAATAGGAAGTTGGATAATGGTGAAGGGAAAATACTTAAATAAAGATTTGGAAAAATTAATAACTATCGCCATTGGAAAATTTAAATCAAAGAAAAAATTCAAAGAGCATTTAGAAAATAAATTTGGTATTTCTAGATCAACAAGCGAAAGATTTATCTTTTTAAGGAAAAATTGGCATCCTTTACGATTAGTTAGAGAGGTTGCAAATTTAACTAATTCTTATTATAAAATTCAAAAGAATATTGATTGGATAAAAGTAAATAAGCCGCCACTTAAGATCTATAAGGCTGTCAAAGGACTAACCCCTAAATTATGCAAAATAGCTGGGGCACATATGGCAGATGGAACATTAAGTAAAGATGGTCTTTTTAGGATTACGGATGGCTATATATCTAACATTATAGCTTTTCAAAGATGGATTAAAGATGTTTTTGGAGTAAGTTATTCGGTCAAGAAAATAGGTAAGAATGAATGGGGAATAGAATTCCATAGTAAGGTAATTTCTTCTTATTTAAGGAGAATACTATGTTTTCCTTTTGGGATGAAACAACATACAGTTTCTGAACCAGAGATAGTTAAAAGCGCATCCCTGAATTTTAGAAAGAGTTTTGTATTGGGGGCATTGACCTTTGAAGCAGGGGTTGGGATAAAGCATCAAGTAGAATTATGTGTCTCCAGTAAAGCGTTTAGGGATTCTATGGCGGAAATTTTAGATCTATTAAATATTAAATTCACAAAGATGGAAAGAAGAAGTGGAGGATATTGGAGATTGTGGAGCAATAAACTCTTGAAGGAAGAAGCAAAGAAATGGATGAAGCTCTTTGAACCGAGAACGGAAAAATGGTTTTAATTAAAAGATTATGTCTATGGATATCAGGGAGGGGCCAATTCTTTTGAAGAAGCAACAAAAAGATTGGACAAAATTTACTCTTTTAAGGCTTCCAGTAAAATTTGTTTGAAAGATGTTTTGTCTGCAGTAAAAGAACTTAGAGATGCCCATAGATATAAGCTCATCTCTTATCTATGTGAAGATAAAAATTTAGAATCTTACGGGGGAAAATGGGTCCACTCTATCTCTCATTACCTAAGAATTCTTGAAAATGCAAATATAATCCACAAAGAAAAGAAAAAATTTGGAAAAAAGAAATCATTTGGTTCTATTGTGAGAGAGGTTTATTTTTATAATCCGAATGTAGGAAAGTGGAGAATCCCAAATAGAGAAACAGGACTATCTAAAAATAACGATTTAATTTAAACTGGGTTTTAATCTCTTTAAGAAGGACGCTTTTATCTAGATTTTGGTTTATATTGAAATTAAATTTCTTTTTTGCCAACTTTTTAGCGTATTCTAACATACTTTTTCTCGATTCAAACTTTCTTTCTATATTTGCTTCTGGATTTAAAGCTTTTCTAACACTATTTCTACATACCCAAACTCCTAATGGAATATTGTATTCTGGTAAACAAAATCTTAAGGCTATCACTCTGGCCTGATTACTTATTTTATGTAGATATTGTAATATTGGCAGCCTTGCAGCATAGTAACCCCCCCCTGTTTCTTCAGCATAGTTTTTTCTGCCTTCATAGCTTTCATAATCTGTCATTGTACATATCTGATTGCCAGGATTCCATGTTGAATTTGGAAATTTATTCTCAAATAGTTCATACCCAAAAATATCTGGGAAGAACAATAGCAAATAATAATTTCCTAAATGTCCTCCAAAGTGGATTCTGTATTCATTGATAGGACTACAATCTCTTATTTCTTTTAAAAGATTTTTTCCTATTAGGTCGTCAATTGCTGTGATAGAATTTCTTGTCGGAACTAATTTCCTATTTTTTTTAAGTCCCGTGATCCCTATTGATAACAGTTGGGATAGGGCATGCTCATTAAGGCCTTTTTTATAAAGATGTCTTATAGCTTCTTTTGATTTCCAGTCATCATCATAATAAACTTTTTCCACTTTCTTTGGAATTTTAATATTTGATTCGAATTTTAATTCTTTTAGTTTTGCTGTGGGACCCATAGGAATGTTTTTTTCATCAAAATGTAATTGGGATTTCGGTTTCTTATCCAATTTTATTTCTAAATCAGTCTGGATAGAAGCCATTCCCACTTCTTGCAGTTGTTTCAATATTTTCTTATTTTTCCTTATATCTGAAACTCTTGCCTTTGTCCTACTGTTTATTAGATTTTTTCTAAAACTTATTATTTTATTGTTGTCAAATCCCTTCCTACTCCAATAATTTGGAGCATCATAAATCCATGTATTAAATCTTCTTTCTGATAGGGTCATAATACCTATATTCACTTTGGGATAGGGCAATTTTGAACCTATAAAAACAGTGGGAGGAGAAGAACCTTCAAATTCTTTTTTAGTTAATTTTTTGGTTTTGGTATCTAGCCTGGATAAAATAGGACATTTTTTCCCACAAAAACCTCTACCTTTACATCTAGAACATAATTCCGGATTGATGTTTGCAAGTTTCATAGATATAAGAATAAAAAAGAAGAAGTAATTAAAGTTTATTGTAATAGGTTTATTCTCTTAAATCGCTTATTCCTAACAAGATAAGCAGAAA
>CAZAAB010000026.1:0-9192 GCA_964483015.1 Candidatus Woesearchaeota archaeon
TTAGCCTTTTTCTAAAAGCCTAATCGTAAACACGCCAGGTATGTTCGCATTTCTTGCATTTAAAAAACTGGGTTTCAGCTTCATCTGCTGCCCGAGTTTGGGCTGACCAGAAATAAGCTTCATCATTGCCGCATTTTGGACAAACAGCATTAGTTGTCGGCATAACATCTGTATCTTTTTCTTTAACAATTCCGATCTCTTCCTTGCCTTTCATTTTTTCACTTGCCTCAACCTTAACCTTGCCTTTTTTTGTGTAGCTGCATTTAGGACAACCATATCTTTTCTTCTTCTTAACAAGAATAGAACCACATTTTGGACAAAATTCCATTTTCAAATAGTTTTGATTTTTAAGAAGGACGGGGGGTTTTTAAATTTGTTGTTTTTAGCTAAATAATTTGACTAAGCCTAATTTTACCCAGCCGAGTTTTGGGATTTTGAAAACTGCCTTGCCTATTATTGTATTTTCTGAAATGTTTTGCTCGCTAACAAGCTGGCCAGAGTTGTTGTCTCCTTTTGTTTCATAATAAGTTTGATTGTTTATTTTTTTAATTTCTACAACTCTGTGAATAATAGGGTATTTTTTATTAGCTTGAAATATTATTATGTCTCCTTTTTCTATTTCTCCTCCCCTAACTAAAACAATGTCCCCCATTTCTAGTCCAGAAGTTAGGGGGAAGGATGAAAATTTTTGTTTTGTAATTCCCTCATTTTCATACCAGTTTCCTTCTTGCTGCCAGAATTTTTCAATATCTTTTTCTAATATTATAGAATTGCCAGTAATACTGCTTAATATAGAAGATGATTCATGATGCATTGAAGTTGACTCGACAACAACTAAAGGCATTGAAGTTGATAACAGTAATGATAAGAAAGGGAAGAAAATAAATTTAACAATAATAAAAGCAAGTACTAATGAAATTATCCATGAAGCAAGAGAATCTTCATTCCATAAAAAGTTCCATATTCCCTTTAAGTTTTGTTTTATTTCCATTTTCTATTTAATTAGATAAATTTGGTTTTTAAATGTTTTTATTTTTTATTATTAAGTAGTAAATATTTTAATGATAGCTGTTAAAGGTTAAACCGAAACATTTATAAATATACTCTTTTGTATATACTTGGAGTATACACATAACCTCCTTTCCCCTGCTGTCTCGCCTTAAGGCGAGACAGCGTTTAAATTTAAAATGGCAGATATATTTGAAAACAAGATACTTTGTAAAAATTGCAATAAAGAAATGAAGCAAGGAAATGTAGTTAAAAATGGGTTTAAGATGAGAGCTAAAATATGTAAAGATTGCGGTAATAAAGTTATACATCCTAAAGATAAAAGAGAGTACGAAAAATTCAGGAACTTAAAGAAAAAGACTTTTAAAGTTAAGTTGCGAGTTGTTGGGAACTCATATGCAGTTTCAATACCAAAAGAAATTGTCAGGTTTATGAAAGAGCAGGAAAAAGTTTTTGATGATATGGTAAGATTATGTTTTGATGACTCAAGGAAATTAAAATTATTCTTTGATTAAGACCAAACTTTTAAAAAAGTTTAATTAGAATATAAATAGTTATAAAACAGATAAAATAAAGTAAAAAAATGGCGAAGGAAAAAGATAAAGACTTTGTACAATTAAAAGTTGTAGAAGCATTGCAAGATGATGCATATAAAGGTATAGCAAGAATAGACACAGGCATAATGAGAGAGTTAGGATTGAGAAGGGGAGATGTTATTTCTGTTAAAGGCAATAAAGAAACTGTAGCTATAGTTGATAGAGCCTACCCAGCAGATATAGGAGAAAAAATAATCAGGATTGACGGGATTATTAGGAGGAATGCAAAAACAGGGATAGGAGAAATTGTTAATGTTAAAAAAGCTGAGGTAAAAGAAGCTAAAAAAATTACTATTGCACCTTCACAAAAAGGTGTTATGGTGAAAGCGAACCCAAAGGTTTTGAAACAAGGTTTATTAGGGAGAGCATTGATTAAAGGAGATATTGTTGTTTTGGGGGGTGCAGCGAGGAGAAAGGATATTATGTCAGATATGATGTCTGAGATGGGATTAGAAGATATTTTTCCTGAATTGGGGGGTATTGGGCTTGGTTTTTCTGGAATGCAGACAAGATTTATAATCGTTTCAACACAGCCAAACAAGGAATGCATTGTAACTGAAAATACTGAAGTTAAGCTTAACCCAAAAGCAGTTGATGTTTCTGAAGAAAATATTCCAGAAGTTACTTATGAAGATATAGGGGGATTAGACAATGAGATTAAAAAAATTAGAGAGATGGTGGAACTGCCATTAAAACATCCAGAGATATTTGATAAGCTTGGCATCGAGCCTCCAAAAGGTGTTTTGTTAAGAGGTCCTCCAGGGACAGGAAAAACATTGCTTGCAAAAGCAGTTGCTAATGAATCTGAATGCAATTTTATTTTAATTAACGGTCCAGAGTTGATGTCAAAGTTTTATGGTGAGAGCGAAAAAAATTTAAGGAAAAAGTTTGAAAATGCTGAAAAAAGCAGCCCCTCTATTATTTTTATTGATGAGATAGATGCTATCGCTTCAAAAAGAGAAGAAAGTTATGGAGAGGTAGAAAGAAGGGTTGTTTCCCAACTTTTAACTTTGATGGATGGGTTAAAGGCAAGGGGTAAAGTTGTTGTAATTGGGGCTACAAACAGGCCAGATGCTGTTGACCCTGCATTAAGAAGGCCGGGCAGGTTTGACAGAGAGATTTCAATAGGTGTCCCTGGTAAAAAAGGAAGAGAAGATATTTTGAAAATACATACAAGAAGCATGCCTTTATCTAAAGATGTTAATTTGAAAAAACTTGCAAAAAGCACTTATGGTTTTGTTGGTGCTGATTTAGCTTCTCTTGCTAAAGAAGCAGCTATGAATGTTTTGAGGAAAGTCTTGCCTAAAATAAGAATGGATGAGGAAGAAGAAATACCGAGAGAGGTTTTAGAAAAATTAAGGATTACTAAAAAAGATTTTAGAGATGCATTAAAAATTGTAAGGCCTTCAGCTATGAGAGAGGTTTTAGTAGAAACACCAAATGTGGGGTGGAAAGATGTTGGGGGTTTAGGAGATATCCAGCAAGAATTGTCAGAAGCAGTAGAGTGGCCCCTTAAATATCCTCAATCATTTTCAAGAATGGGAATAAGGCCCCCAAGAGGAATTCTTTTATATGGGCCTCCAGGGACAGGAAAAACATTGCTTGCAAAAGCAGTTGCTAATGAATCTGAATGCAATTTTATCCAGGTTAAGGGGCCAGAGTTATTGTCAAAATGGGTCGGAGAGTCAGAAAAAGGCATTAGGGAAATTTTTGAAAAAGCAAGACAGGTAGCCCCTTGTGTAATATTTTTTGATGAAATTGATAGTTTAGCTTCAAGAAGGGGAGGCCTGTCAACTGGCCAGAGAGTAACTGAGCAAGTTTTAAATCAATTATTGGCTGAGATGGATGGATTAGAAGAGCTGCAAAATGTTATTGTTATCGGGGCTACAAACAGGCCAGATATGTTAGACCCTGCTTTGTTAAGGCCAGGCAGGTTTGATAGAACATTACTTGTTAAAACTCCAGATAAAAAAGCAAGAAAACAGATTTTTGATATTCATACTGAACAAGTGCCTTTATCTAAAGATGTAGATTTAGACAAGTTATCTGAAAAAACAGAGGGTTTTGTTGGTGCTGACATTGAGAGTTTAGTAAGAGAAGCTGCGATGCTTGCCTTGAGAAAAGACAAGAAAGCTAAAAAAGTTGGTAAGAAACATTTTAATAAAGCTATGAAAAAAGTAAAGCCTTCAGTAAGTAAAGAGGCAGCTGAAAAATATAAAAATGTTGAAGAAGAGTATTTAAAATCTGCTAAGGCAGCTATAGGTAAAGAAGCAGGTTATTTAGGTTAGAAGTAGGTTTGTTCTGACAAATATCTGTACATTTCTCTTAGAAACATTCTTAATTTTTCGTCCCCATTTTGTTCTCCACGATTTTCAATACAGCCAAGTCCATTTCTTGCAGCTTCAAGCAAGAGAGTATTGATTAGTATAGAGAGGTCTTTCCCGCCATTTAATAAGGGTTTCGCTTTTTTCAGCAAGTCAGCTCTATATTTTCTAAACCTCTTTTTGTCCATATTTTTTTGAGGCAAGAAGAATTTTTAAATTTTACGTCAAAACCTTACATTTTTTATCTATTAATACAGTATGTTCTGTCTGGCTCACTTTTCCCTGTTTTTCTAGTAACTGAGGATATTGATGTAAAATCCCCTGCTTTTCAAATTGTTTTAAGGAAAGTATTGATTTTTTCCCAAATTTATTTACAAGCCATCTGGAGCAAAAAGGCAGTGAAGAATATTTTTCAATAATAAAATTTAGTATGTCCCTGCCTGACCTAACCTGCTTTTTTTCAATTAACCTGTAAACACCCGAAGGTTTGCCTTCGTAAACTCTTCCATAACCTGTTGTTGCAAAAGGTTCAATAGCATAAAAACCTTTTGAAAGTTTATTTTTATTTTTATTGTTGTAGTTTGGGATGTTTGTCCCTGCGTGAAGATTGTATTTCCCAAGTTTATGCCCTTGCAAGTTTTTGATAGACGTAAATTTAAATGAAGAAATTGTTTTTTCAATTTTATTGCCTATTTTCCATATCTCAATTCCTTGCCTTGCTTTTTTGATAGCTTGTTTTAATGCTTTTTCGCTTGCTTTTATCAGTTTTTTATTTTCTTCATTGTTTTCTAAGTCAAGAGAAAAAGCAGTGTCAGCAATGTAGCCGTTTATGTGAATTCCTATGTCAACTTTTAACAATCCTCCAGCTTTAGTTTTGTCATCAGGTAGGGGAGAGTAGTGGGCAGCTATGTTGTTTTTTGACAAGTTAGTCGGGAAGGCAATTTTCCCACCAAGCTTTATTATTCTTTCTTCAATTTTTTCAGCAAGCTCAATTAAAGGCAGGTCTTTTTCAATTATTTTTCTTGAGTATTTTTTCACTTTTTTTGCTATACTGCCTGCTTTTTCATATTTCTCCAGTTCAGTCATTTTTTCTTCTTACTTTTGGGAGCGTGTTAGACATTTTTTTATCACTTATTTTTCCGCATCCAACCAGGTCTTTATTTTTTAAAATGTAGTATCCTGAGTCTTTGTCTATTTTTATGTCTTTACCTTTTAGCCATTTTTCAGCTTTTTTATTGTTTATTCCAATTATTCTTTTTTTTGGTTTTAGTAAACTTAAAGAATCAAAACTTAACATTATCTGATTGTTTATTTGCTCAGCAATATATAAACCTATCCTGCTTATGTTTATTTTTGAGTTTAATGTTTTAATTTCCTGTTTGCTTAATGAGCCAGAAAAAGCTCTTAATTCATTTTTTCTTGTTTTTAAGAGCAAGTAAGGCAGGTTTGAAATTCCGTACTTGTTTAATTTTTCAGCTATTTTCTTTTTCTCAGCTTTTCTTACAAATTTTATTTTCATTTTTTAATTTTAGCTATAAAGAAGCCTTTTGTTTTATTTTGGTGAGGGTAAATCCTTACTGCTTTTTCAACCCTTTTGTTAAGTTTTTTGCCTTCCCATTTTTTTATTCCCGGGCTTTTTTTAATTGGCAGATTGATTTTTTCTATTTTTAAATTGAAGTTGTTCAGTAGATAAGAAATTACAGCTTCATTTTCTTCTACAGAATATGTGCAGGTTGAATAAACCAGCTCACCTTTTGGTTTCAACAACTTTATAGATGAAGAGGCAAGCTTTTTCTGCTGTTTTGAAAATTTTTTTATTTTATTCTTATTCCATTGTTTTCCCTTTTCTTTTATATTAGCTTCTTCAGAGCATTGGGGGTCTATTAAAATTTTGTCAAAAAACATGTTTAAGTTAGAAAGCTTTTTGCATAACTTGTTGCCATCATGATTAGTTGTTATGACATTTGTACATCCGCATCTTTGCAAATTAATTTCCAAAATTTTTAGCCTGTTTTTAGATTTGTCATTTGCAATAATCTGGCCGGTATTTTTCATTAAAGAACAAGCGTGGGTTGTTTTAGAGCCAGGTGCTGCTGTTAAGTCTAAGAACAGCTGGTCAGGTTTTGGGTCTAAGGTTATTATTGAGAACATTGAGGAAATGTCTTGAATAAAGTATAATCCTAATAAATGTTCTCTTGCGTTGCCTAATTGCCCCGGCTTTATATTTTTTACTTCTATAATTTCTGGGTGGTTTTGTAGGGGCTGGTTGATCTGCCATTTCCTTTTTAATCTTTTTTTCAATTTGTCTGGAGAAATTTTTATGGTATTGACCCTAATAAATTTTCTTGGTTTTTTCTTTATTGTTTTAAGAAAAAAAGGGTAGTTTTTTCCAAGCAATTTTTTCATCCTTGTTTCAAATTCCTTTTTCAACATTCTAAAAACCGTCAAGTTTTGTTTGTTTTTTACCGTGTAAAATTTCTTCTCCTGTGATTTCAAATACCTGGAAAATATTTTCAATTGAGGGCAAGATTTGTTTTTTTAGGTAATAATTAATGTCATATTTTCCTTTTTCATCTGGCAGTTTAGCTCTTTCTCTGACTAAGGCTTTTTTCTTGCTTATTTCAGATATATAGTAACTGATTAATGTTCCAGGGTCTATTGGCATTCCTTTTTGCTTCATTTTTCTCGCTATTACTACATGAGGTGTAGAAGCTTTATAGCTTGATAATGGTTTTTTTAACTGGGTTCTTATGATAAGCTGTTTTCTGTCAATTTCCCTGTTTTTAATTTTTTTTACTACTTTTCTTACATACCTTAATGCTTTTTTTTCACTGCCTGTTTTAAGTATTTTTTTTAAAACATTGTTTTGAACTTTTCTTGCTAATTTGCACCAGTCTCTTCTGACTGTTTCAAAACCGCGAATTTTTAAATTGTTTTTTTCATCAATTAGGGCATATTTTTTCTTAGCTCCAAACTCTCCTGACCTTTTTGTGACCCAGATGCCTCTTTTATAAAAACCCTCCAACTCAAGATGCATTATGCCTGGAAGTTTTTTATTTAATTTTTTCAAGAAATTTTTAGTTTGTTTTTTTGTCTTATTGTCAAGTGTGAAAGCTACAGAATCTGTGTCTCCATAAATAACATTAAAGCCAGCCTTGTTTACCCATTTTATTGTTTTTTTGTTGTACTCTCTTACAAAAGCAAGAATTGCATTTGAACATTCATATGAGTAGTAGCGAGCTCCGAAAAAAGCTATGTAGCCATGAATAGAAGCTGATAAGACCTTAAATGCGTTACTTCTTGCCCTTGTTATTGGGCCGGGATTTTCTTTATACTGTTTTTTATATTTTTTTCTTAATTCCATAATTTCTTTTGCAAGCTGGGGGAAGAAGCCGGCTTTTTTCTTAAAATAAAACTTTTTTTTCTCACCCTTGAATTCAATTTCTGGGGATTCATAGCTGGTTTTTTTATCGGTTAATGTTTCTCTTGAGATATTAAATGAGACAATTATAGAAGTATGCATAGAAGTAAAGTCAAAAATAGACAGGTTTTCATATAATCCTGCCTTTGGCTGCAAGACAAAAGCTCCTTCTGTTTTTCTTTTTGCTCTTCTTTTTTGTATTTGTTCATGTGTTGGTCTTCTTTCTGCAATTTGGTTAAACCTGCCAAGGTTATGTAAGATGTAATTTTCAAAAAGTCTTGAAAAAGTGTATCTTGAGGTTTTGTAAATTGGCTCTTCAATTATTTTAGTTAGCTCGTTTAAGTCTGGCCACAATTTTTTAAATAATTTAAATGTTAGTACTGAATCTTGCAAGTTGTACTTGAAAAATTTTATCCACTCTTTTTCTTTAATTTCGCTTGTTTTCTTGTCATGATGCTCAAAATCAACCTTCTTCTCGTTTAGCAATTCAGAAGCAACCTCATTTAAAGAAAGGGTTTCTGATTTTAGGTATTGAGAGTAGACAGTTTCTATAAATTTGAATAAGTCTATGTGAGCGAGGCCATTTATTCTTGCTTTTTTTGGTCTGCCTCTTGAAAATAAAATTTTTTCTCTTGACTGGCCTAATCTTAATTCTAAGTTGTTTTTTCTTGCTCTGTTTCTTATATATGGCAGGTCAAAACCGTCAGAAAAATAGCCAGTTATTATGTCTGGATTTATCTTGTTAATATATTCTTGAAACTTTTCGAGCATTTCTTTCTCATTTTTTAAAGTCTCTACATTTTTTCCAGGTTTTTTACATTTTTTCCAGGTTATAACTTTTTTAAAGTTAGAAGATACAAGAGAAATCATTAATATTCTTCCTCTTCCTATCTCAAATTCTTCAGCCTCTATATCAAATGCAAGGACTTTTGGTTTGAACTTTTTTTGTTTTGTTTTATTAATTTTTTCAAGTTTAATTACAAAGTCTGTTTCTAAAGAAGAAGGCAGGCCATTTAGGTCTTGTGGTGACAAAACACTGCCCTGGATTTCACTCCAGATTAGGGGTTTTAATTTTTTATTAATTATGTATTTAGTTATTAAGCTTATGTCTCTTTCATATGTTTTTCTTTTTTCATCAATTTTCTTTACCTTACTGCTGATTTCTTTCATATCTTTATAATCAGAAAATATTTTTATTGCCTTTACATGTCTGCCTTTAAATTTTTTTTCAACTATCTCTGCTTTTCTTACATTATTGATTTTTTTTATCCTTTTTAAAAACTCTTTATTTTCTACTTTTTTACTTAGAACATAAAAATAATTAATAGGTTTGTCAATCACACAACAATTACCTTTAGGTGTTTTGCCAAATATCCTTACATATGCTTTATTGTCAATTGTTAAATAGTCATAATCTAATGGCATGAATTCAAATTTCATGTTATTTAGTAGAAAGATCTATTTAAAATTCTTATTCTTTTATCTTTTCAGGCAGATTTTCATATAACTGCCTGTTTCTTTTTAAGTCGTTTAAAATTCTTATTACTCTTCTTTTATTAATCCTTTCAAGTTTCTTGCCTTTTCTTAACTTGCCTGCTTTTTTCAGTAAGTTGATTATTTTTTCATATCTTTTTGCTTTTTTTATACTTTGTACAAAATATTTATGAGACCTTCTTATGTTAAGGTAGAGTTTTCTTGAGGCATTTTCAAGATCTTTGTTAGCCTGTTTTTTAGTTTCTTTCTTTTTTGCCCTTCTTGCTTTTCTTACTGCTTTTTGAAGTAGTTTTGTAGATTCTTCTAGTCCTGTTCTTCTTGAAGGTGCTTTAAAGGTCATTTTTAGTAT
>CAZAAB010000027.1:0-9006 GCA_964483015.1 Candidatus Woesearchaeota archaeon
ATTATGGATATTTTGCCTGAAAATGCAGTAGAAGTTAATAAAATCTCTCCTGATTTAAGTTTAAATGAAGATGAGATTAAAAAAATCTTGGAAATTGTTAAACAATATAGGTAAGAAAAATGGAAAAAGAAGAATATGTTATAGTAATAGATTACCTGCCTCATGGCTACCCTTTAGAAAAAGATATGAGGCCTGTAGCTCAGGCTATAGGAGAAAACGACTTTACCTTACTTCAGGTTGTTCCTAGGAGAGGCACTTCTTTAACTCCTGGAGAAAAAGTTTATATTGGTGAAGGAAAAAGAGAAAAAGTCCAGTTTATCCTCGGCAGATTACCGAGAGAAAAATTAACTGAAAATGCTAAAAACCAGATTGAAGAATTTGTCAAAGAGAAAGTTGAAGAAAAAGAAAAAGATTTTGTCAACTTTTTCAATAAAGCAGAAGCTATTAATACCCGTGTTCATCAGCTAGAATTGCTTCCAGGTATGGGAAAAAAGCATACTAAAGAAATACTTGAAGAAAGGAAAGAAAAATCTTTTTCTTCTTTTGCTGATATCAAGGAGAGAATTCCAAGCTTGCCTGATCCTAAAAAGGCTGTAGAAAAAAGAATCATTGAAGAACTAACAGTTTTGCAAAGACATAACTTATTTGTGAGGTAAGATTAAGAAAAACTTTAAAAAAGTTTATTCTGAATAAATTTAAGAAAAATGGCTGAAAATGAACAAAAACAAGAAGAAATCTTAATTAGAATTCTGTCAACAGACATTCCCGGGAATATGAATGTTTATTCTGGTTTAACTAAAATTAAAGGTATTTCTTGGAGTTTTTCAAATGTTTTATGCAATAAATTAGAGATTGATAAAGGCAAGAAGATTTCTGATTTAAGTAAAGAAGAAATAAATAAAATAAAAATTTTTGTTGAGAATGGGGATATTTCAAATTTTATTTTAAACAGGAGAAAAGACAGAGAAACAGGAGAAAATAATCACTTACTTGGTTCTGATTTAGAATTAAAACAAGAGTTTAACATTAAAAGACTAAAGAAAATAAGAAGCTACAGGGGTTGGAGACACGCAACAGGCAGACCTGCAAGAGGGCAGAGAACTAAGGGCAATTTTAGAAAAAGAAAAACTGTTGGTGTTTCAAAAACTGCAAGAATGAAAAAGGCTGCAGGAGGTAGCAAGTAAAATGGCGTGGGCAAGAAAAAAGAAAAAATACAATAAGCCGAGAAATATGTACTCTTCTGCAAGAATAGAAGAAGAAAGCAAATTAATTGAAAAATATGGCTTAAAAAATAGAAAAGAGATCTGGAAAGCTGACGCTGCGATTAGGAGAATTAGAGAACAGGCAAAAGATATGATTACTGCTTCTCAAGAAGAGCAAAAAGAACTTTTTGACAAGTTGAGGAAAATAGGTTTTTCAGTAGAAAAAATAGCTGATATTCTTGCTTTAGATAAAGAAGATTGGTTAAAAAGAAGGCTTCAAACAATTGTTTATGAAAAAAAACTTGCAGAAACCCCAAAACAGGCAAGGCAGTTTATAACTCACAAACATGTTAAGGTTGGCAATAAAGTTGTAAATGTGCCAAGCTATATTGTAAAAGAAGAAGAGGTTGATAAAATTGAGGTTGCAAAGAAAAACAAGAAGAAAGTAAAAGGCGGGGAAGAAACAAATAAAAGTAAAGAAAGTGAAAAATAAAAATGGCAAAAGAAAATAAAGAAGGAATTATGCATATTTATACTAGTTATAACAACACTATTCTGCATTTAACTGACTTAAGCGGAAAAACTGTTGGGAGGATTTCTGGGGGAATGGTAACTAAACATGACAGGTTAAAGGCAAATCCTACTGTGGCCATGTTTGCAGCTAAAAGAATAGCTGAAAAAGCAAAAGATTTTGGAATTGGTGGGATTTATGTTAGAATTAAGGCAAAGACTGGAAATCCAAGCCCAGGACCTGGAGCTCATGCATCTATTAATGCTTTAGGAAAATCTGGGTTAAAAATTAAGAGTATTGTTGATGTGACTAAATATCCTAGAGGGGGTCCTAAGAAAAAGGGTGGAAAAAGGGGTAGAAGAGTTTAAAAATATATTAAGATTGCTTAAAAAATGAATATATTAGATAAAAAAGAAAACAAGTTAGTATTTTCAGAAGATGTTGATATAAGTCTTGCTAATGCAATAAGAAGAAGCTGTTTAGAGACCCCAATACTTGCCATAGAAGATGTCGAGTTTAAGAAAAACGACTCTGCTTTATATGATGAGGTTCTTGCTTTAAGACTTGGTTTACTGCCGTTAATACCTGGCAAGAAAGTGAAAAAAGATGGCAAAATAAAACTAAAATTAAAGGCAAAAGGGCCTTGTACAGTTTATGCTAAAGAAATAGAGGGAAATGTTGAAGTGGTTTATCCAGAAATGCCTATAGTTAAGTTGGAAGAAAAACAAAGTTTAGAGTTAAGTGCTGAAGCTGTTTTGGGAAGAGGCATTGAACACACTAAGTTTTCTCCTGGTTTAATTTATTATTCTTATAAGCCAGAAATTGAAAAAATAGACAAAAAACAAGTTAAAGATAGGAAAGTGATAAATGTTAATGAAAAAGAATTTAAAGAAATTGAAAATAAAAAAGAGAGGCAGTATGATTTTGTTGGTGATGTGATTAAAAATAAAGATAGTTATTTATACATAAAAAAAGACAAAGAAATTATTTTCTTTGTTGAATCTTGGGGTCAGCTAAAGCCGAAAGAAATTATAGAAGAGGCAGTAAATGCATTAAAAAACAACTTAAAAGAAGTTAAAAAAGCTAAATAGCTATTTCTAAATATAATAAAGTTTAAAACTTTCTAAACCCTTAATGCTAATAAGCAGGAGTGCCGGAGTGGACAAACGGGCATGGTTAAGGTCCATGTGGCTTAGTGCCTACCAAGGTTCAAATCCTTGCTCCTGCACTAGAACCTTTAAATTCGTTTTCAAAAGCTTTATAAAGCTTTTTCCTTGTTAGTTTATACCCAATAAAGAGGGCCTGCAAGTTAAAAGCATTAGCAGGAGTAAAGGTTTGATTAGCAATCTTTGCTTTTGTTTTTCTTAAAGCTTGTAGACCCTTTAACTAAATTTAAAATGAAAAGTAAAACCAAAATTGAAAAACAAGTTAGAAGAAAAAGGAACCCTATTTTAGTAGAAACTATTGATATTGCAAGGAAAAATGATATGTGGTTAGAAGTTGCTTCTTTATTGACAAGACCAAAAAGAAAACAAATTAATGTTAACCTTGATAAGATTGAAGAAAATACAGGTGAAGGAGATACAATTGTTGTTCCTGGAAAAGTTTTAAGTTCGGGGAATTTAAGCAAAAAAGTTAGGATAGCGAGTATGTCATTTTCAGAAAAAGCGAGAAAAAAATTAGAAAAAGCGGGGTGTGAAATTGTCCAGATTAAACAAGAAATTGAAAAAAATCCAAAAGCTGAAGGGGTAAAAATAATTTATTAAAATGGCAAAGAAAAAAGAAAAAGCTGAAGAGTTGATAATAGATGGGAACAATGCCATACTTGGAAGATTGGCAAGTTTTGTTGCTAAAAAAGCTTTAAGCGGTGAAAAAATTAACATAGTAAACTCTGAAAAAATCCTTGTTTCTGGTTCAGAAAAAAATGTCTTAAAAAGGTACTTGAAAAAAAGGGCGAGGGGAGGGAGTATTCAAAAAGGGCCTTTTTTCCCAAGACAACCTGAAAGAATATTAAGGAGGACAATAAGAAATATGCTTCCTTATAAAAAAAATAGGGGAAAAGAAGCTTATAAAAGAATAAGATGTTATTTGTCTGTGCCAAAAAAATTTGAAGGCAAAAAGTTTATTAAAAGTTCAAGGAAAAATGCGGGAGTGAGTTTAAAAAAAATAGCAAAAAGGATAGGATGGCAAAATGAATAAAGAGAAAAAAATTTTTTCAGGGAAAAGAAAGAGAGCTGTAGCAAGAGCAACTATTTATAAGGGGGATGGGAAAATTACAATCAATAAGAAACCTTATGAATTTTTGCCAATGATAAGGAAGTTAATGATACAAGAACCATTAAAAATAGCAGAAGAAAAGTTGGGAAGCATTAATTACAATATAGAAGTTAATGTTTCCGGGGGAGGAAGTGAATCTAGGATTGAAGCTGCACGATTAGCTATTGCAAGGGCTTTAGTTGGCATTACAAAATCAAAAAAATTGGAAGAGGCTTTTCTCAATTATGACAGACACCTACTTGTTGCAGATACAAGAAGAAAAGAAGCTAACAAGCCTGGGATAAGTAAGGCAAGAAAGAAAAGGCAGAAGTCATTTAGATAATCACTCTTTTAAAATGTTCTTCATTCGGGGATTTTCTCTTATTTTTTCTATAGATCTCTTATAAAGCCAGTGAGCAACTTCGTCTGCTATGTTTACAAGGGAATTTCTTTTATCAAGATTTGGACCATCAATTATTTCAATCCCTCTTCTTGGAATTCCTGTGACCTCTTTAACAAAACATTCTGCAAAATCCTTTTCTTTTCCTGAAAGTGTGCCGTCAAAAAAAACCTCTAGTTCTCTACCTAAATCTTCTTCATAAAATAAACTAGCTAAAACAATTCCTGGAACTTTATAATCTGTTATTCTATCTGAATCAGACTGGCTGTACAATAAAAAAGAGTACTTTCTTAAACTAAATTTGCCCCATAATGAGCTGTCATGCTTTCTTTTTTTTGGAAGAAAATCTTTTGATGGAGAATTGTCTCTTACTTCTGAATCCCCTTCTAAATTAGAAAAAACAGATATAAAAAATACAGGATATCTTCCATTGTTAGACTCGTCTACCCCTGAGTATCTCCAGTTTCCTCTTTTTCTCATTTTCAAAATTTAGAATCTTTTATTTATAATAATTATTGTTCTTTAGAATAGACTAAGTTAGATATTATAGAAGACCCGTATGTCTGGGGAGAGAAGAGTGATTGTGTCTTGTTCTGACCTCAATCCTCTATAAATTCTTTGTAAAAATTCTCTTCCTGCCTTGTCTAAATAAAACTCTTTAAAATGCTCTGGCTTTTGCTTTCTTAAAATTCTCCAAAATAAAGACCTAATGTGAGGATAAGGATATTTAGTTAAGACAATACTTTTACAAGTTTCTCCCGGGAAATCCGCCCCCCTGTTACATTTAGTAGTGTATAAAACTTTTAATTTGCCTTGTTTAAACATTTTTACCATTTCTTCAGCATTTTCTTGTTTTTTAAAAAGTTTTTCTCTTGACATTAAATCTAATTGGTATTTTTCTTTTTCTTTTTCTGAAGGCAAGTCTTTAAATGAATTAACATGTATTAAAACTGGTTTTTCTGCCTGGTTGATTGATTTTTGTAATGCTTCTAAATACTGCTTTCTTGTTACCTTCTTATTGATAAAATTTTTATACTTGCAATTTACTTCTAGACCTGTTTTTACTTTTTCCAGATTTCCAGGCATTTTTGTCTCTGCTTCAATTATTTTAAAATTTTCTAGTCCAAAAATATCTTTTAATACTTTTTCAGAATGTATTGTTCCAGACATTAATACAAGAACTTTATTTTTTTCTAAAAGTTGCTTAAACATTTTCTCAAGGTTAATAGAAATTATTCTCAACATTAAGTCTTTATCTTTATTATAAAAAGTGCAGTATGTCTCTTCAAATAGCTCCTGAAACATTCTTGCTACCTCATCAACATGAAAGCAGTAACTTTCTTCATCTTCTACTTCCTCAACAAAGTCAGACTGAAGAAAATCTTCTAACATTGATAAGATAGGGGTTTTTTCTAATTTGAAGATTTTTTCTTGTTTTATATATTTTTTAATTTTTTTGTTTGACAAAATTTCGTTCACTTTCTTTCTTATCAAATTAACTGTTTCTTCTGTTTCAGGCGAATCAGGAAAAACAGAAGTTAAAGAAAAAGCAAGTCTGTTAAGATTTATTTTTTTCTCGTTTGCAAAACTGTCCAAAAACTCATCACATTCGTCTATAACTTCAAGCTCGGTAAAAGGTTTTCTGTTCATAATTGTCTCAAGAATGTATTTATGAGAATTAAATATTAATACGTCTGAGTTTAAATAGGCAATATACTGATCATAATAACTGCATCCTTTTTTTCTTTTATAGACAGTGTATTCTGTGTTTTTTAGGCCCAAATAATTTTTCTTATCAGCTTCTAAGTTTAGTTTTACTTGTTTTGGGACCATTGGCGACCAGTAAGGACATACCGGGGCTACAGACATTCTTCTTATGTTCCTCAATGTCAAAAAAGAAGATTTTACCCTTGGGTTGTTTTTTATATATTTTTTTAGCTGTTTTAAGTTTCTTTTTTTAAGTTTAATTTTGCAAGGTAGTTTGCTATTGTTGCATGTAAAATCTTTTTTCCCTGTTTTTTCTTGCTTGTCAAAAATAAAAAGGGTTGAATTTTTCTCTTTTTGCTCAAAATATTCTGGATTTTCTTTAATAAAAGGGCATGAATGATTTTGTCTCCCTGTTATTGTGCTTATTTTTAACTTCTTTCCATCTTTAATTAAATATTTTTCCTTAGTGTAGTCGTTTTCATACTGTTTTTGTAAAGCCTTGACCGGAACAACAACTGAAGTTCTTCCTAACTGTTTAGCAAGATTTAAGGCTATTGCTGACTTGCCTGTTCCACACTTCCCCTTAATAAAAATAATCTTATGTCCTTGTTTTATTGCATCAATTGTTTCTTCAACAACATCTTGCTGGTTTTTTCCGTTTGAAAAAGTTAAAGGTTCCAATTCTTTCCTATCTTCAAATAAACTCCACTCTTTTTTATTTGCCATATCTTTTTTTACAACCTTGGTTTTATAAGCATTTATATAGAAAGAAATATATATGCAAGGGAGAAATAAGAACATGGGAGAAATAAAGATTTATACTGACGGCGGTTCAAGAAGCAACCCAGGCCCTGCAGCAATTGCTGTGATGGTTTTAAAAAATGGGAAAAAAATTAAAGAGTATAAAAAATTTATAGGCAATGCCACAAACAATGTAGCAGAATACAGGGCTATTTTAAAGGGTTTAGAACTTGCTAAAAATGAGAGGGTAAAGGTTTTTTCAGACAGCCAACTTGTGGTTAATCAGCTAATTGGCAATTATAAGGTTAAGAAAAACCATTTGAAAAAATTGTTTAACAAGGTTAAGAAAAAAGAAAACAAGTTTGAAGAAGTGGAATACAAGCATGTTAAAAGAGAAAATGAGATAATTAAAAAAGTGGATAAAATGGTAAATCAGGCTTTAAATCTTGCAGAAGCAAAAGGTTTAAAATAAAAATAAGCTATACCAAAGAATGATTAAAGTAGAGATAATTAAAAAAAGTGTTGAAAAAGAAGGTCTTTTTGATTTTGACGAACTTCATAAGTTTTGTAAAAAATGGATGAAGGACAATAATTATTTTGTAAAAGAAGAGAAAAATTATAAAAATCAGGAAGAAAAGAAAATAAAAATAATTGAATGGTCTTGTGAAAAAAAAGTTACAGATTATGTAAAATTTGAAATTGATGTCAAATTTAGGGCGCCAAAAATAGAAAAGGCTGAGGTTAAGAAGAATAAGAAAAAAGTTGAGATTGATAAAGGGAAGATAGGTGTTGAAATGGGTGGGAATTTTATTAAGGATTATGAAAAAGAGTGGCGTGACAACCCCTTAATAAAATTTGGAAGAGAAATTTATGACAAAACAGTAATTTTAGGAAGATTAAACAAGTATAGAAGCATGTTAAAGCAAGAGGTTGAAGATTTTGCCTCAAAAGTTAGGGGTCAGCTGAACTTAGAAAAATTGTAAAATGGGGTGGAAAAATTTAGATAAGGGAGAAAAAGGGACAGTAATTGGTTTCTTATTGGGATTATATTTACTTTTTATGTCTTATGTTCTTGATTTTAATTTTAACACAAAATTTTGTCTTGATTTTTTTGAAAAATTTTTCAGTCATTCTTTATGTATAAGATATGTTTCCTTGCTTCCCTTAATAATCGCTATCATAGGCATGGCTTCTGGATATATCTTAAAAGCTTTTGAAAACAATGAAGAAGGCAGTAATAAATATAAAAATGCTAAAAGGTATGTTGAAAAAATGAAAGCAAGGGGCCACAGTAAACAAGATATAAGAAAAATGTTTAAAAGTCGTGGGTGGGATGAAGAGCAGATAAACAAGATTATTTAGTTTTTTTTATCTTGTCAAGTTTTTTTTGGACCTTATTAAATAAAGAAGGAGAGATTATTGCCTCATGTCTGCCTTCGTGTACCTGCCCATCAAACTTAATCTTGCCAATATAAGTAAAATTCTTCAAAACTTTCTTTATTCCGTTAAACGAAAAACCATACTTTTGTGCAAGCTTGTTTAATGACGTATTTTGAAGAAAATCCATAAACATTTCTTCTACTTCAAGCTTTTTTTCTTTATCTGGTATCAGTTTTTTATTTTCTACTTTATAGCCATAAGGGGCTCTAGAAACTATTTTTCCCTGCCTTGCTTTTCTCTCCATACCTTGTTTATTGCTATTAAATTTTCTAAAAGTGTCTAAAATATTTTTATCTACTTTTTCTTTTAAATACTGTTTTAACTCTTCTCCTTTTGGGGCAAACTTGCTACAAACAGAGCACAATGCTTTTTCTTCACCATTTACTTTTATTTTTCTATTGGCTTCTTCATACCCACATTTTTCACATTTCATATCAAGAAAAATAGGGAAAAGGTTTATAAAATGTTTTCTTTTTTTGAAAATATGAAAAAAGGGTGGAAAATATTTTTAATTGTTTTTTTAATCTTGGCAGGATTATTTATAATCCTTGTCGGCATTGCTTTTTATTTTTACAACTATTATTCTTTTTACACAGCAAGAGTATGTATTTCAAATAAAAACCCTGTAAACTTGAAAGTTCCTTGTTCTTCTAGTGAAAAATGTAGAAATTTATTAGAAAAAGAGGTTGAACAAAAATCTGGATTAGGCGAAATGCCAGAAACAATCCAGGAAAAATTTGAAACTGTTA
>CAZAAB010000028.1:0-8327 GCA_964483015.1 Candidatus Woesearchaeota archaeon
AATTTTTCAAAAAATCTTTGCTGTTCAGCATACATTTTAGGATTGCTAAACTGTTCAATTGGAGCTATATAATATTTGATTTTAATTAACTTATCCCTGCCTACCAATTTCTTACAAAATTTTTTGATATCAACCTTACATCTAAATGCATTTTTTATAGAAAAGTAAAAATTGCTCCCATCAATGTAAATAGCAACTTTCTCTTTTTTAGAACTCATTTTTATAAAAACATAGGATCCTTTCAGATCCTATGGACTTAATTGGTAATTATAGTATCTCTACTTATTTAAATGTTTTCATTCAAGCTTTATAAACTTCTTGTAGATTTTTAAGAAAAGCTCCCTTTTTCTAGACAAAACATGTGTACGTCTTGGCCGAGATTTTCCTCTGCCCATTCAAACATCTTCCTCTCTTACTACAGACTGTTTTTACCCTCAATCTTTTTTCTAAAAAGATTAATGCCCTGGCCGAGATTTGAACTCGGGTCCCGGCCTGTCTCCTTAAAAACTAATCAGCTTTTTTGGAGTGTGGTGTCTCAAAAGAGAGACTGGTTTATCCTCTCAACGAGGTGCAAGCCTGCCACGAATCGAGAGGGCCGGATCCTTGACCACTAGACTACCAGGGCATAGCCCCGCCAGGATTCGAACCTGGGTCCCCAGGACCAGAACCTGAAATCCTTGACCACTAGACTACGGGGCTATTTTTTAAAAAAGATTCAATTACTTAAAAAGTTAACTTAAATAGGAAAGATATTTAAATAACCTTCAACTTCTAAATAAAAAGGCAAAGATGACACTTATATTTTGGGCTATATTTGTAGGATTGGGATTGTTAATTTTTATTTTTATTAAATTTATTCATATGAAGCATAAAATTTATGCTGTTTTAATAGTGTTGTTGCTTCTTTTTTTGTATGTAACAGCAGGGCAGGTTATTTCTAGCAATGAGATTGATGTGACTTCTGGTGAGGGGGTGGTTCAGGCAGCTACTATTTATTTTAAGTGGATGGCCCATATTTTTAAAAATGCAAGGGTTTTGGCTGGGAATGCAATTAAGATGGATTGGGAAGGAGCAATTAAAAATACAACTTTAGGTTAAAATGAGGATACTTCAAGTTTTAATCATTTTTTTATTGATTGGTGCTTTTTTTATAGTTTCTGAAAATAATCTTGCCTTGAAAAATGAAGATGAGAGGTTGGAATTTGGAAGGATGTATTCAAAATGGGTAGCTAATGTTATTGATAATGGTAAAGAAATTACAGGTTATGTTGTTAAAATGAACTGGCTTCCTGACAATAATGAAGATGTTTTCGATTAAATAAATTTTTATACCTTGTTTCTTTTTTTTCTAAAATGCCTCAGTAGCTCAGGTGGCAAGAGTGCATCATTGGTAATAAACTTTTTGAAAAAAAGTTTAATCAAAAACCCAGAGAGTTAAGAAGAGTTTAATCAAAAACCCAGAGAGTTAAGAAGAGTTTAATCAAAAACCTGAACTTTTGAAAAAAGTTCAATCAAAACCAATCGAGTATAAAAGTTTAATCAAAAACCTGAAAAACTGAAAATGATGAGGTCGCGGGTTCAAATCCTGCCTGAGGCTTTTATTTTTTCATTAAGTTTATAAATAGTGAAAAATAGAAAAGAAAAATGGCTGAAAAATTAAAGCAATTTAAAAAAGAATACGAAAAAATAAGAGAAAAGTATGAGCTGCCTTCTTTCAGAGAGCTGAATAGAGATTTTGAAATTGAAAAGTTGCAAGAAGAAGAAACTGGTATGTTAGTCAGAAAAATTAGACAGACGATGACTGAGAAAAATGCTGCTTATCTTCGCTTTGCTGAGATGTTTATGAACCCATCTAATGCGCCCATGTTTTTTCTTGCTTTAGCTAAAAATTTAAATGGGGAAGAAAAAGATATTGTTGAAGAGCTTTATTTAAAATTAGGAAAGTTTGAGATTAAAAGTATAGAGTTAGATAATGATTATGATGAAGAGAAAAATGCAGGATTTATTAATGATTTTTATAAAGAGTGGCAGGAAATAAAGAAAAGTTTTGGGGTGATTATGAAAGCTTTGGAAGAAGCCTGGGAAAGGAAAGCTGAGAAAGAAAAAAAGGGCTATTTAGGATAGTAGCCTTTCAAAAAGGCTACGGCCAAACATGGAAAAAGTTTTTAGGACAAAACATAGAAAAGAGAATTAAGATTTTTTGACTTTTTTATATACTGAGTCATTCTTTCTGACTAGGGGAGATTTAATAGCCACCTTGCCTTTGCCTGCTTTTTCAACTTTTTTGTGTTTGATTTCCATACTTTTAACTTTGAATTTTTTTACCCCTGTTTTATTGCCGATTATTAAAATCTCTTCATCTTGTTTTATTTTATCTGTAAAAATCTTAATTTCTGCAACACCTATTTTTTTATAGTAATTAGTAACCTTTCCTATAATTTTTTTTACCTTTTTAACATTGCTACCCCTAATATTTGTGAAGTCTTCTGAGGTTGGCAAACCTAAGTAAAATCCAGATGAAAATTTCCTGTTATAAACTTGTTTTAATTTTTCTAATAATTGCTTTTTTCTTTTTCTTGTTAACTTGTTGTCTAAGGCTTCACGATAAACCCTTGTTACTGTAGAAACATATTCAGGATTTCTGTTTCTACCCTCAATTTTAAATTGATTTACAAAAGGTTTCATTTTTTCAATAAATGGCAATGTGCAGAGATCTTTTGCAGACATAACATGATTGTTTTTTAATTTTAGTTTATTACCTTCATCATCAAGCACAGTATAGCTTTTTCTGCAGGGGTGCTGGCATTTTCCCCTGTTGGCTGATTTATTATGTAAAAATTGGGATAAAAAACAACGGCCAGATACAGAGACACATAAAGCACCATGGCAAAAACAAGAAACAGGGATAATTTTACTTATTTTTTTAATCTGTTTTAAATTCAGTTCTCTTGCTAGGGTTATTTTTTCTGCCCCAAGATTTTTGTAAAATTTAGCTTCTTCTGAATTAGATATTGAAGCTTGTGTAGATATATGAAAAGGGATTTTATTTTTTTTACATAACCTTATTATTGAAAAATCCCAGCAGATTATTGCATCAATTTTATTTTTTACTTTTTTAATTAACTTTTCAACTTTTTTTATTTCATTATCATAAATTATAGTGTTTAAGCAAAGATATTTTTTAACATTGTATTTTTGTATTTTTTCTAAATCTTTTAAAGAAAAATTTTTAGCTGAATCTCTCATGTTGAATTTTTTTAAGCCAAAGTAGACAGAGTCAGCTCCGGCTTTTACTGCAGCTGTAAAGCTGGCTAAATCACCTGCAGGTGCCATTAAATCGTATTTTTTCTCTATCATATTTTAATGAAAATTGGTTCTTTATTATTTTTTGTAGAAAGATTATAAAAACATTGGTTTTTAATTAATTTTCTGAATGCCTGTCTAAATTTAGACCTGTCATTTCAGTTTTTCATAGATATGTTGCAAGTTAATTTCTAGATAAGCAAGGGGCATTTTCAGGTTCCAGCTGTTTAATAAAGATGGGTGGGTTTCTCCAAAATATCCTATCTCTTTGTTTTTAAGTAGGATTGAAGCTGTCCTGCCCTGAATAAACTCTAATTCATTCACTTGTTTTTCTTTTATTTCATTTTTTAAGTTAAGCATTTCAAACAAGTAGTTTAGTTTTTGTTTTAATTCAGTAAAGTTAGAGGGTGTTAAGGCAATTGCTAGTTTGTCTTTTTCTTTTAGCCTTGTTTCTTGTTTTTCATCAGGAGAAAAGCAAGTACCGATTTCAAATATTTTTTGAGGATATTCTTTGTCTATGTTTTCTGACAAGGTTTTTAAGATAGAGGGGAGCAGTGAAGGTCTTAAAATTTTGTATTCTGTTTTTGAATTTTCAACTTCAATCTTTTTTCTCTTGCTTCTCAATCTTTTTAGGTCATTTTTACTTAATAGGTGATAAGAAGAAGTTTCAGTAAGGTTTAACCCGGTTAGGATTTCAGCTATTTTTCTTTTAGCCTTACTTTCTTTTGATTCTTTTCCTATAGTGGCCACTTCTGGGATTTCTGGTTTAAAATTATCATAGCCATATGCTATTGCTATATCTTCTGCAATATCAACTTCATGCAAAATATCTGTTCTCCAGGGAGGGATTTTAACCTGTTTTTTGTTTTGATTGTAAGAGTAGCCCATTTTTTTAAGCAGTTTATCAATCTTCTTATTAGTCAGGTTTAATCCTAACAGTTTATTGATATTTTCAACATCTATCTTTATTTTTTCTCTGGATAGGTCAGGCGTTTTTTCATTTTTCTTTGTTTGAGAATTTTTATAATACCTTAAGTTCATTTTATATACCTTGCCATCCATTTCTGCTAAAGTTGTTACTAGTATGTTTAAGGTTTTCTTTAAAATTTCAAAATCAAACCCAGAGCATTCAATAAATACATGTTTTGTTTTTTCAGAAATTTTGCCTGTTTTTTCAGAGTTTATTATTGGGGGCATTGATAGTATTTGATTGTTAGAGTCAACAAATACAGGGAATTTTTCTTTATCTTTTAATAAGTGACTGTATTCCCTGCCTGTTTTATGTCTTGATAAAATTTGCCTCCCGTTCATCTCTCTTTTACTCTCTAGTGGCTGGAACTTTATGTTTTTAGGTTTTCTTGCTTCATATTTTATTGGCAGTTTTATGTTTTCTAAGGGGTAGATGCCTATAGCTACTTTTCTTCTGTTTCTTCCTAAAGTAGAGTGAATTTTTTCTTGGACATCTATTATTTCTTTAATTTTTTCATTATCAAATTTTAAATTTTTAACTATGCAGCATGCAGTAAAGGGCCTTACATGTTTGACTGATTTGTCAATTTCTACTTTATAGTTTTTCCTTGCCTTCTTAATTTTATATTTTCTTTCCTTACCTTTACCTAAGAAAGATTTAAAGGATCTTAAATAGCCTTGAAATGATAATAAGTCTGGCCTGTCTGGAAAAATTTCTAATTCTACTTCTTCTTTGTTAAGATTTTCTAAGGGCGTGCCAAATAAGGCAATTTTTTCTTTCATCTTTTCATTTATCTGGCCTACTTGTTTTTCAAATTCTTTTCTTGGAAATTTTACATTTGCCATCTTAAATATTAAATCTTTGTTTAATTTTCATTTTAACCAGAATTTTTTCTCTCTTAATTGTTTAATATCATTCTTATACATCTCTCTTAGGTCTTTTATATTATAATAATCCATGATAGTTCTGTCAAAACCAGGCCCCCAAGCTAAAACAGGGATATATTCTCCTAATAGGGGAATGACAACTTCTGGCCTGAATATTCCCGCACCCCCCAATTCAAGCCACTGATTTTTTTCCGAATTCCATATATTTATTTCTACACTTGGTTCAGTGTATGGAAAGTATGCAGGAGCAAACCTTACATTATCAAAACCCATTTTTTTATAAAACTGTTTTAAATAGCCAAGCAAGTGTTTAAAATTGGCATTTTTATCTACAACAATACCTTCTGACTGATTAAACTCAAATGAGTGGCTCCAGTCTAGGGTTTCATTTCTAAAGCATTTACCTATAGCAAAAAACTTGCCTTTTTTATTTTTTAGTTTTTTCAGCTTGGCAAGTGTTCTTGCTGACAAGCATGTTGTGTGTGTTCTTAACAATACTTTTTTAGCTTCATCTTCTTGCCATTTATACTGCCAGCCCTTGCTATTTTTTGTCCCTTTTTCATGAGCTTTTTTAACCTTGCTAACAATTTTATCTGGCAATTTGCCTTTTAAGTCAATATAAAAAGTGTCGTGCATGTCTCTTGCTGGGTGGTCTTGCGGCTGGAATAAGGCATCAAAGTTCCAGAATCCGGTTTGTGTTAAATTCCCTTCCATTTCTTGGAAGCCCATCTCTAACCAGATTTTTTTAGCATATTCTATGGCTTGGTTGACAAAATGTTTTTTACCCCCAGATTTTTTTGGGACCTTGCTTGTTAAGTCGTATTTTCTAAATTTTCCCCCTCTCCAGTCCTGATTTTTTATTATTTCTGGAGTCAGCTCTTCTATTAAGTCAACTTTTTTTAAGTCTTGTTTTATCAAGTTTTTACCTAAAGAGGTTAAGATAGTTTTTATTTTGGTTTTTTCTTCAACCTTAATTATGTTTTTTCTTTTTTTTAAATTATTAAATGCGAGTTTTTGTTCTGGTTTTAAGCTTGAAAGTTTTAATGGTAGTTGTTCAAGAAACTGCTCTTCTAAACTTTTCTTGCTGATTTCTTTATTTTTTGCCTGCAAGATTAACTTGCCCCTTATTATCTGAATTAAAGCCTTGTTTTTTAATACTCCTAAAGCAGCTTTAAATTCTTTTTTTGATAAGTTAGAAAATTTTTTAGCTTTTTCAATGCTTATTGATTCTTCTTTTGCAAGAAGGTTTACCAGTCTTCTTTCTGGAAGGTCATGTTTTAGGTAAGAAACACCATTTTTATCTAAGTCAATTGTTTTTATTTTCTTCTTTTTTAATTTTACAACATCTTTATTTTCTAGATATTGTAATGCTCTTAACACTCTAACTTTTTCTAATCCTGCTTTTTCTCTTATTTTTTTAGCTGTTCCTAATTTTAAGAAAGGCAAGATTTTTTTTTCATCTGGGTTAAGCTTTTCTGCTATATCTGTTATCTCTTTTTTTTCCATGAGAAAGTTAAAACATGGCAATTTAAATAGTTTTTTATAATTTTTTTTGATAAAGTTTTATAAAATAGCTATTATTTGTTAGGTTATGGAAAAAAAGATAAGAAAGGCAAGAGTTTCTGGAAGGTTTTATCCAGGTTCTGAGGAAAAGTTAAGAGAAAAAGTAAATAGTTTTTTAACCGGTGAAAAAAATAAGACAGTAAAAGCTTCTATAGTGCCTCATGCGGGCTATCAATTTTCTGGAAGATTAATGGGGGAGGTTGTAAGTAAAATTCCAGAAAAAGAAAATTTTATTTTTTTAGGTGTAAATCATTCAGGAATTGGCAATAAGGTTTCATTAAGTAGCCGGGATTTTGAAACACCTTTAGGCTTGGTTAGATGTAATAGGGATTTAGTGAATAAGGTAAAAAAAAGTCTTGAAAAAAAGGGTTTAGATGTTAAAATTAGTGAAAAAGCCCATGAACAAGAGCCTTCTATTGAGGTAGAATTGCCTTTTTTCCAGGTTAGTCAGGAGAAATTTAAGATTATACCTATATTGTTGAGAAATTTATCATATAAAGAATGTTGCAAAATTGCAGAGGTTTTATCTGAGTTTTTGACTGAAAATACAGTGTTGATTGTTTCTTCTGATTTTACACATTATGGCCGCAGTTTTAATTTTGTCCCGTTTAAGGAGAATAAGAAAGAAAATATTTACAGACTTGACAATAATATTATAGAAAAAATATTATTTAATAAAAGCAGGGAAGTTTATAAAGAGGCAAGTAGAAGTACAGTTTGCGGGGTTTATGGGCTGACAATAGTAACTAAAATAGCTGAAGAAAAGGGCTGGAAAGCAGAAAAAATTGATTATTATACTTCTGGGGAAATAACTTCTTATGAAGATGGGGTGGTGGGTTATGCAGGCCTGGTTTTTTCTTAATAATTGACAGCTTCTTTAACCTGGTTAGTTGGTAAGCCCAAAGTTAATAGTAAAGATTTTGCCTGGCTCTTATTTTGAAAGTTCAATAATCTAAATTTATTTTTCTTTTTTTTAATCAATCTTAAGTTTTGAATCATTCTTGATAAAATTTTCCCTTTTTCCTCCTCGCTTTTTTCATTTTTTAATTCATTTAAGTCAATGGCTAAGATAGTTTTGTTTTTTTTAGCTATTTTACATAAAACCTCATTTAAGCCACTTACACGCTGCTTTAGTCTGTCTTTTTTTGGCTTATGCTGTAAGATAAGCATGTCGGGATTTAATTCTAATACCTGCCTGTTAAATCTTATGTCTCTTCCTAAGACAGTAACTTTTTTATTTTGCTTTCTTAAATTATTTACTTTTTTTCTTACTTCATCGATAGGTTGGGGTTTTATCATTTTAACCAGAAATAACAGTGCCTTTAAAATTCTTGCTTTTTAAAAAATTATCAAGATTTTTCATATCTTCTCCGAGAATATATGTATTAATTTTATATTTTTTAATTACTTTTGCTGCTGACTGATCTAAAACAAAATGCTGTCCAGGTTTAAACTTGTTTTTGTTTGCCATTTTATAGAATTTTTTCCAGGAAATATTTTTTATAAGCTTGGCATTTTTATTTTTTTCCGGGTTTTTGTTGTATAAACCCTTTACTTTAGTGAGGTTTATAAAAGAGCAGTTGAAAAATCTAGCAAGTTTTGCT
>CAZAAB010000029.1:0-7780 GCA_964483015.1 Candidatus Woesearchaeota archaeon
TGTTTGTTCTAGGTTTAATCTGGTTTCTTGTTTTGGGAATGCGCAGTATTTTCCGTCTCTTCCCCTAATATTTAGACCATAGTTTTGCAATAAAGCAGCTTCTCCAAGTGTAATGTTTTGCGGGAGTTTGTAGCATTCTCTCATTTTATGTATATGCCCCCTTTGTAACATTGCTTCTTATTCTTCTTGCTTCAATTTCTGTTTCTCTTAAAATTATAATGTCTCCTGTTTGTACTGGTCCAACAACATTTCTTCTCATAACTTTTCCTTTTTCACTGCCTTCTAGAAGCTTACATTTAACCTGTGTTACTTCTCCTCTAAAACCTGTTCTACCTACTATTTCTTCTACTTCAGCAGGGGTAGCTTTTCCAGTAATTTTTTCTGCATCTTTAGTTCCAGACTTACCTTTCCTAATTTTCTGCTTCTTCTTGCTTCCCATTTTTATTTTTTCTTTTTACTCTCTTTCCCGCCTTCATCTACTATAGCTACTGTTGAGGCGGGGACGTTAATTCCGGCCGAGATTCCTAATTTTTCCTTACTGTCAACTTCTTCACAGGGAACTTTTCTTTCTTTACATAGAATTGGTATATGCTGAACTATTTCTTTAGGTTCAACATCTTTAGAATAAGCTACAAATTTTGCTGTTCCTCTTTCTATAGCTTTAGTAACTTCGTTAATTCCTTTCTCTATTTTTCCTGATTTTCTTGCTTTTTCAATTTTGTCGTATGCAGCCATTTTCTTGTATTTTTTAGCCAATAATTAGAAGTTATGCCTCCCAAAGGTCATTGGCTTATAATATCTTTGAATTTAGCTTTATAAATCTTTTCTTTAATTGAGCTTTTTATAGAATAATTTGCGATTTAATTAATTATTCGAATCTTCTTTTTATCTCTTATTAGCTGAACCGAAATTTTTTAAGATTGTTATTTTAGAAGTATTTATTTCCAGCTAACTTCAACTTCATCTGTTCTTTGTCTTGGTTTTATATCAAGTTTGTCAATGTTTTCTTTCTTAACTTTTATTCCTTTTTTAAACATTAATTCTCCTAGAAATGCTATCATTGCCCCGTTATCAGTTAATAAAGAGTTATTAGGTACAAACAATTTAGAATTTCTTTCTTCACACATTATTTTTGCCATTTTTTGAAGTCTTTTATTGCAAGCTACCCCGCCACCCAACAATAATTCTTTTTTCTTTAAATGGGCTAATGCTCTTTCTGAAGCCTCTATTAACATGGCAAAAGCTGTTTCTTGTAATGAGTATGCTAAATCTTCTAACTTATAA
Source organism: Candidatus Woesearchaeota archaeon (assembly GCA_964483015.1). GTDB lineage: Archaea > Nanobdellota > Nanobdellia > Pacearchaeales > GW2011-AR1 > PWGL01. The sequence goes on from CAZAAB010000029.1 coordinate 1,285, forward strand.
CCTTGTTTTAATTTTTGTTTTAAGTTTGTTAATAAACCTGAAAATGCAACGTCCATTCCTTTTACAGTATATGGTAATTCTATATACTTGCCTTTTGCCAGTTTTTCAATTTTTGGGCCTCCAGGAAAACCTAATTTTGCTTCACGGGCAAACTTGTCTATAAAATTTCCCACACCTTGATCTAAGGTTTCTCCGAAAATTCTGTATTTGTTAGAAGAATAGCTTATTATTTGCGTGTTAGCTCCAGAAACATATAACATTACCGGGTTTTTACAGCCTGTTAGCTGGCCAATTTCTAAATGGGATATACAGTGATTAACTGGAATAACTGGCTTCCCAAGTTTCTTACTTAACTTCTTTGTAAATTTCAAGCCTTCTACTAGACAGGGTGCTAAACCAGGTCCTTGAGAAAATGCTATTGCTTTAATTTCTCTTTCATTAATTTCAGCTTTTTTTAATGCTTGTTGATAAACTTTTTCCGTGTTATTTCTATGATGTTTAGCAGCCTCCATTGGGACAATACCTCCTTGTCCAGTTGTATAACTCTCTTTAACATTTGCCAGTATTTTACTATTATTAACAATTCCGACGCCGAATGTGTGAGCAGTTGATTCAATTCCTATTATCATTTTTTCTTATTTCTTGTTCAATTTCTTTAGCTGTTAAATAAACCGGCTTTTTAATTCCTTTTTTAGTTTCTTGTTTTTTCTTTTTTAGCTTTTTTCTAGATTTTAACATGCATTTTCCACAACCCCTTCTTATCGCTATTTTATCAGCTTTTCTTTCTTGCAATCTTTTAAAAAATCTAAAATAGGATTCTAAAAAATCTGAAATTCTTGTCAATAAAAAACCCACTTTTCTATAAATTATAAAATGCCCCAGTTCATGAGCTAACATTGCTTTTATGCTATTCAAAGACCACTTCCTGACTTTCTTGCCTATCTTAATTGTAAAAACTCCTGGTTTTTTGTAAAAAGCTAAAGCGTAATAAGATTTATTTTCAACTTCTTTAATTTCTATCTTGTATTTTTTCAATTCTGTAAATCCTTTTCCTATGTAATTATTAATAATTTTTTGATATTTTTTTTCATACTTGTTCATAATAAATTAAAATAACAAGTATTTTTAAACTTTAATAGAAATAAAAATAAAAAATAATAAATAAATGATTTACCTTTTCTTTTTTCTTCTTGAAGATTTTTTTCTTTTTCTCTTTTTTCTTTTTTTCTTTTTCTTCTTGCTCTTTTTCTTCTTTCTTCCGCCCCTTGACATCTTTGCTTCACAAACATTTCCTTTAGCGTCGACATAATATAAGTAGCCGGGCTTTCTTTTCACAACTTTTTTGGCAATAACTTTTCCCATTTTTAAATTTCTTTACCTCCTTTTATTTTTTATTCGCGAGAATTACGACGAGACAGTATTTAAACCTTTCCTGTCTCCGTCGAGGAGCAACTTGATTATTTTTTCATATTTTTTATTGATAGGGATTTCTATTAGCTTTGAGAATTTTTCTTTTGGTTTAATTAAGAATTTGTTGCATGCAATAATCTTTTTATCAACTATTTTATTTTTATTTAGCCATAAAGCTAAAAAGTCTGGACAAAATAGAGAGTGAATTGCCTGGTTTGTTTTATTGTCAAAATCAAAGAGCAACGCATTTGTTTTCTTACTTTTAAACATTAAACCTGTAAATTTTTTTATACCTTTACATTTTTCTGCCCTGATCTCCACTTTTTTATTTTTATACTTGAATCTAATTTTCATCTTTAAATTTTTTATACATTTTTTCTACTCTTGATTTTTTCACATAGTTGTGATGTTTGAAGCCACCCCCAAAATTAAAAGGGATGTGGAGAAGTTCATGGATGATTGTTTTTGTTTTTTCTTCTTCATTCATCTTGTCAAATCTTTCTGATATAAACTCTAAAACATAGAAAGCCTTTCTTCCTAAGGCAAGTTGCATTGCCTTGCTTAATCCATGGCATCTTGCTATGGCATTGCTTTTACTGCCAAAACTTCTAATGCAGGATACATTTTTGATATCTATATGATTTAAATCCAGCTTATTTATGATTTCTCTTGCCTTTAAGTCTATTTCTAAATCTTTTTCATACCTCATTTTTTTATGTCAATTGTTTTTTTCTTAGATTTAGGATTTTTTATTTTTATTTTTTTAACAGAAGTGTTGAAGTGTTTAGATAAAAAGTTAATCAGTTCTTTATTCGCCTTGTTGTTTTCAGCTTCATTTTTCAGCTTGATTTTATAAACATTTCCTTGTTTTTTTATTTCTTGTTTTTTTGAATTCGGCTTGACTTTAACTTTTATTATCATATAGATGTAGTTATGATTAAATATTTAAATATTGTTATTTAGGTTAGACAATGGTAGAATACAGGAAATCTGCTGGAGCGGTTGTTTATTTAAAAAACGATAAAGGCAAGATATTTTTTTTGTTATTGAAAAATACCTTAAAAAGAACCTACTGGGAGTTCCCTAAGGGCAAGATAGAAGAAAATGAGGGCTTGAAAGAAACTGTTAAAAGAGAGGTTAAAGAAGAGACAAATTTGGAAAATTTTGAGATAATTTCTGATTTTAAACATATAAATGAGTGGTACTTTAGACTAAAAGGAGAAACTATTAAGAAAAAAGCTGTTTTTCTTTTAGTAAGGGTTAGTAAAGAAGAGGGGGACAAGGTTAAGATTAATTATGAGCATCAGGATTTTGACTGGCTTACATATAAAGAAGCTAAGAAAAGAATTAAGATTAGAGATAATAAGAAGATGTTGAAGAGAGCTTATAAGTTTATTAAGAAGTATGAGAAACAGAAAAAACTGTTTTAGTTTTTATTATTAAAAAAGCTTATAAACTTCTATGAGGTTTTTGAGATTATGAAAGAGCTTACCATAGAGATTACAAATAAATGCTCTCTAAATTGTCTTCACTGCTCAACTAATGCTGTTTCTAATGGAAAATTATTTTTTTCAGCAGAACAGGTGAAAAAAATACTTAAAGAATTTTCTGATTTCAAAAAAATAAGATTATCTGGGGGAGAACCTTTCGAACATCCAGATTTGAAGAGTATTTTAAGCCTGATTAAAAATAAGGGTCGAAAAATAGAAATTTTGTCTTCTGGAGTATATAAAAGATGTGAGTTGCCCTTAAAATTACTTCGCTTTTGTAAGATTATAGATAATATTGTTTTATCAATTTATGGTCCGCGGGAAATCCATAATAAGGTGTGCAATTCAGAAAATTCTTATGATTCACTTGTTAAGTCTTTAGATTCAATAATTAGTGTGAAAATCCCCTTTTCTTTTCATTTTGTTGCTATGAAAGAAAATTTTGACTATTTAGAGAGTGTTGTTAAGTATGTTTCAGGCATCAACAGTTCAGTAGACTATTGTAATGTAGGGTTGCATGTTTTGAGGTTTATTAAACAGGGAAGAGGTAAATTAAATTCAGACCATGCCCTAAGTAAGTGCAAGGTCAGAGATCTGATTGAGAAGGTGAAGAATTTGAGTAAAAAGTATGGTACAGAAGTAACAATGAGCAATTCTTTTACAAGAAAAAGGTGCGACTGTGGTTCAAGAAAGGCGGTAGTTACTGCCTATGGAGAGAGAATTTTTTGCAGTGCACTAAAATACGGGGCAAAACAGGAGAAATTTGCCTGTCAGGAAAGAGTTTAGTTTTTTGTTAAAATTTTAATTACATCACTGTTATTTAGTACAGATTCTTTTCCAAGCCTTCTCTTTGTTTTTGCGTCTATTGCACCTATAAATGAGTTTCCTATGTCTGTATGTATGGCAAAAGCAAGGTCAAGGGCTGTAGAGTTAGAAGGTAGAAGTATTGAGTCGGGGAGAAAATTCCCCCTGCTATCAGTCCACTTGTTTTCATTTTCTACTGGGTAAACTACTATATAATTTAGAAAATCAAAAACTGCCTTATTAAGACAGGTTTGAACACCTGTCGATTTGTGATTTTTTAAAAAAGATTTTATTCTTTCCAAAGCTTTTTCTTGCTTTTCACTTATCTGCTTACCTTTAATTTTAAAGTCAGAAGAACCGGGGATATAATCTATAATCTCTTGTTTAGAAGCTTCTCTTAAAGCTAGTTCAAAGTCAGCTGAGCACGGCACTATTAAAGAAGAAGTGTTTTCTTTTAACTTTTCAAAATTCTTTTGGCTTTCTTCTAAATCAAATTTATTTGCTGCAATGATCATTGGTTTTGACTTTCCCCTTATTTTTTTTGCAAATTTTAAGAAATCCTGCTCTTGCCATTCTTTTCCTTCTAAGTTTAATTTTTTAACTATCTCTTTTACACCCCCTTCTTTAATTTTTAGTCCAGATAATTGTTCAGCTATTTCTTTTGTTAAACTGGTTTCCTTACTTTTTCTTTTCAAGTTTTTCCAGTTTTTTGTTAGAATTTGTTTTATCCACATATCTATTTCTTTTTTTAGAAAAAGAATATTCTTTTTAATATCATAATCTTCTGTTGGCTCACCTTTTTCATTTGTTTTTCCAGAGGTATCTAAGATGTGAATTAATAAGTCGGCTTCTCTTAAGTCATCTAAAAATTCATTTCCTTTTCCCTTGCCTTTATGCGCTTCTGGAACAAGTCCTGCGACGTCAATTAACTTAACAGGTATAAATCTCTTACCATTTAAACAAAATCCATGATTTGGCTGACATTTTTTATTGTCTTTATTGTTTTTTGTATTATCTTTTTCAAATTCTTTTTCAGGGCAGTCAGCTTTAACATATCCAATCCCTTCATTAGCTTTTATAGTGGTGAAAGGGTAAGAAGCTATGCCAACATCTGCCAGAGTTGAAGCTTTGAAAAATGTTGACTTGCCAGAGCTTGGGGCGCCTACCAATCCGATTAACATTTCAATCAGAATTGTTAGAGATTTATAAGTTTAATTATCTTCTAGAGAATAAGACCCATCTAAATTTCTTTTAACTCTTCCCGCATTTTGCAAGGTATAAAGAGCTGTCTCAACTTTTTCTGACAAATGGTTTCCTTGAGTGATAAATGAGCCTCTTTCTTCTAAATCATCAATTATCTGCCATGAAAACATCCTTCCTCTTTTAGAATTACAACTTAAATGGTTTTGCAAGGTGGTTAATACATTCCTTACATATGTTTGATCTTTAACAAGTTCTGAGATTGATTTTGTCATAAAAATATATAAATTTTTAATTTAAAAATATTGTTATAGTTGGTTGTCATAATCAGAAATAAAAAAAATAAAAAAGAAAAAATAAATTAAAAAATTAAAGATTTATTCACTGTCTTCGTTTGCTTGTTCAGAAGCTTCTTCTGTCTTTTCAGCTGCTTCTTTTGTCTCTTCTGCTGCTTCTTCACTAGCTTCAGAAGCTTGTTCTAAATTTTCTTCAGCTTCTTCTAAATCCTTTTTAGCATCTTCGTCACTAGTTTCTTCAGCAGCTTCTTCAACTTTTTCTTCAGCTTCTTCTGTTGCTTCCTCTGCTTCCTGTGTCTCTTCTGCTGCGGTTTCTGTTGCTTCTTCAGCTTCTTCAACTTTTTCTTGTTCTTCTTGTTTTTCTTCAGGTTTGTTTTCGTTTTCCATAATTATAAGTTTAGGAGAGAGTTTTAAAACCTTTCGTTATAGTGTTGGTAATGTTGCAAGAGTAACTTTTATAAGTTCAAGATGATTAGAGAAGTATTGTAAAGAAAAGGTTGTCAATTAGGCAGAACCTAAAACCAAAGAAAAGTTTAATAAAGGAAAGTTTAATAAAGAAAAGTTTAGTAAAGAAAAGTTTAATAAAGGAAAGTTTAGTAAAGAAAAGTTTAATAAAGGAAAGTTTAGTAAAGAAAAGTTTAGTAAAGAAAAGTTTAGTAAAGAAAAGTTTAATAAAGGAAAGTTTAGTAAAGAAAACCTTGGTTGTCTTTACTGAGCCTGTAGCTCAGTCGGTAAGAGCGCTGGTCTTATATGACAATAGTTCATTAGAGCTATAGCTAAGTTAGTTAAAAACTAAGAAAGCCAGAGGTCCGCGGTTCAAGTCCGCGCAGGCTCACTTCAGTTAAATTTAAAAATAGCAAAGGGTAGATTATAACATGGCCAAGAAAAAAAAGGTGAAATTGAAACAAGATAGCAAGTTGTTTGCTTTTTTGGCTGTATTCTTGTCAATAGTTGGTTTTATTATTGTTTTAATTGCTAAAAAAGATGATAAGTACGCCTTATATTATGCTAAGCAATCTCTTGTTTTATTTATTTCTTGGATTGTTGCAGGTGTTGTGGTAATAGTGCCTTTAATTGGATGGGTGGCAACACCTATTTTATATTTGCTTGTTTTTATTTTGTGGATAATAGCTTTAGTTTATTCTTTATCAGGCGAGTTGAAAAGGACACCAATTATTGGGGAATTTGCTGAAAAGATAGATTTATAGTTTTTTAGATAAATAGTTAGGTTTTTAAATTAATTTTTTCTTTTGTTTTTATGCCCCCATAGTCTAGTCCGGCCAAGGATACAGGCCT
>CAZAAB010000030.1:0-7562 GCA_964483015.1 Candidatus Woesearchaeota archaeon
TGGGTTTATTCAAAAAAATCTGGAGATTTTAAATACAAAACTTCTTCTGGTTTACCTTCTATTGATAATCGTCAAATGTATCCGGGATGGAATTTTGTAACGCTGACCCCAGAGATGATTGATGATTTTACTGGTTCATGCAACATAGAAAAATCTTATTTTTGGGATATTGGAAATAATAAATGGTTGACATTCACGGTTTCAAACCCTACTGGATTTACTTGGGATGGAGACAATGTTTTTGGTTACGGATTAATAATAAAAGTTACTGAAAAATGTAATCTTGGAAGTTCAGAAGGAGAAACAGATATCCCTCAACTACCAAATTAGTAATACAAAATGATAAAAAATAAAAGAGGCTCAGCTTGGATTTGGATTTTAATAATCCTAATTATAATTGCAGTAGGAATTGGAGCTTATTTTTTATTGAGTAGTGGAAATGGTTCATCAATAATTCCTGGCGGAAGCTCAATACCTCAACCACCCGCTTTACCTAATTAATTCTAACGCAATCGGCATAAAAGATAATTAAAAACCTTTCTCAATTTTTCCCCACCCAGAGTGCTGTCTCACAACTCACGAGGGGCTTTTTTAGCCCAGCTCGTGTTTTTGATAAATCAAAAATCGCTGAACAGGGTTTATGTCTAATTGGCGCGCGCTCGATAAATAACTTTAAATAAGATAAAAACTTTTAAGAGAAATGGAGAAAGAAACAAGAAACTCATTATTATGGGCGGGAATCTTCTGGATAATTTTAGTTATATCATTTTCTTGGATATTATGGCCTTTTGCACTCGGTGGATTAGTTATTCCTCTTTATTATTTATCAATGATTTTTTTCTTACTTAGGAATAATAGGGTAAGAACATGGTTTAATAATCATAAAAAATTTAAGTTTATCTTAATAGGTCTTTTTGTATTTATCATCTTGCTATATTTTTTTGCTAGTCTAAAATATATTTATAAAGATTATCTTGAAATTACACAAGGAACTTGCGGAATTTTTCCTCTTCCTATGCTTTCCCCAAGTTGCATTTTTCCACATCCTGCTATTTATCTAATGCTTTTTTTAACTTATTCTGCTCTATGGTTTTTAGTTATAAAAAAACCATCATTTAGGCCTCTTTTTGTTTCTTTGATTTTAGGAGCGATAATCTCTTCAATTCTTTTAACCGCTTTTATAATAGTTGGAGCGATAACTCAGTTTTTATGGTTTACTTTAGCAACGGGTGCTTATCCTTTTTACTTTTTAGTCTTTTTTGTGATGTTAGTATCCTTAATAATTGGAATAATTCTTTCTATCAGGAAAAAAAGAAAACTCGCGCGCGCCAACTCTGCGGTTTTTCCTTAGGAAAAATCCTTGGGGGAGGGTTGCGCCCTTTCGCATGCGGCTTGAGGCAATTAACAGCGATTAATTGAGAATTTCAAACATCTAACACAACTTGACAAACCCACCCCTCCCCCTCCCTTTTCACAAACATCTCATTATAAGTAATAGCCTTAACATCACTTGTAAGGTTGTATTTTGAAGCCTTGTCACCTAAAACAGTAACTTCAAACCTACCTTGCTTCTCTTTAACCTCAACTTTAGAAAAAATAAAATCTTCAGCATCTAGCAAGTAAAGAAATTCTTCTAAAAAACTCTGAAGTTTACTTTTTAAATCACCTTCTTCAATAATAAAATTTTTCTCCTGCTTTTTCTCAATTTTCTCACCCCTTGTGATTGTTTTTTTCAAAGCTAATGAGGCATTTTCAAATGCTTTCTCTAAACTTTTGCCGTAACTTCTAAACTTAACATCAGCTGTATGCTCTAAAAACTCAAACTTTTTCATTTTTCTTTCAACTTATTTAATGCCTTTTTTTCCTGAAAATGCAACTTGCCAGGCAGTATAAAACAAAAAGGCTTTTTTATCTTCAACTTTCCCATCTTTTTTATTTTGTCATAATAAAACCTGCCTTTTTCTGTTCCTAATTGCGAACAAACAATTAACTTATCTAATTTAACATTAACTTTTTCCAACTGATTTAAGGCATTTTTAAAAGAAAGGCCAATATCAATTAAAAGCAAGGTGTGGCTATTTATTTTCTTATTCTGCTTTATAATTTCAATAAAGCTTTTTGTCTTGCCTTTCTTTGACCAGTCAGGCATTGAAGCAATTTTGCCAAACTTATATGCTTGCAAGCCAGTTTCTAGAACAGCATTAAATATAGAAGCATTCTCAATTATTTTATAGTTAACATTCTTTTCCTTACAATCTAAGATTAGAGATATGTGGGTTGTGGCCATTAAAGGAGAGCCATAAACCATCAAGACAACATCTTTATTTTTTGCCTCTTTCATAAGTTTATCAGACTCAACCTTGTTTCTTCCTATTTTCTCAATTTTAACAGATAAAACTTTTTCAAGTTCTCTAATAGAGTAAGGAAAATCAACTGTATAGCTTTCTAAATAAATTTTATCAGCCCTGCTGATAATTCCCTTGCCTTTTAAACTTAAACTTTTTTTATCTAAACCTAAGCCAACTAAATAAAGCATTTTCTTATTTTATTTTAATTATTTAATAAACTTTTTATCATAACTTTTTTTTAAAGAAATGAAAGTAACAATAGCCATAAACAAGAAAGTTAGAGATATTTTTGAGTCAAAAAAAATAAAAACAAAAGACAATATTATTGAAGAAAGAGAGAGAATTTTAAACCATTTTCTTCCCTGCTTTAATTCATCTTTACATAACCATGCAAGCAAGTAACCTGTTAAAAATGCAGTTATGAAGATTAAGAGTACAAATAGGATTTCTTTAATCATAACTTATTTAAAATAAGCAAGTTTTTAAGTTTATTCTTGAAAATGAAAATAGAAAGAAAAATAGAAAAAAACAATTTAAAAGAAATTAAAAGGTTAAATCAGAGGGGTGGAAGAATGCTGTCAATAATTGATTTGTTAAATGACAACTCTTTATCCTTAGAAATGGCTTCTTATCTTCTTGTAAAGATACAGGAAAACCCGTCATTTTTAACTGCAGCATTAAAATCAGGTACAGGGAAAACAACCTTGATGGGGGCATTATTAAATTTATTAAAACCAGGAATCAAAATTAAGTCAATACAGGAAATTCCAGAAAAAACTAGCCAAAATATTAAATATCTTGTTCATGAGATAGGCAAAGGTCCTTATTATTCGTATATCTGGAAACAGGCAAAAAACTTTTTTTCTATAACTGAAAATTCTACAATTGTTTCTTGTATTCATGCTAATAGTTTAGAAGAAATTAAAGAAAAGCTGAAAAAATTAGATGTTAAAGAAAAACATTTTGAAAATCTTGACTTAATATTAACAATGAAATTTCTTGATAAAAGGAGGGTCACAGAAATTTATGAAAACAATAGAAAAATTAAACTTTTATTTAAGTTTAATTATGAAAAAAAGAAATTTATCAATGTTGGCAATGTGAAGATAGAAGAAAAAGCAAAAAAGTTTTTAAAAAATTTAAAAAAGAGAAAAATAGCGAAAATAGAAGATGTGAGGAGAGAATTTTTAAACTCTTCTTTTCAACTTAAAACATGTTAGTAGACATTCACTGCCACTTAGACCATGAAAAGATTGATGCAGATAAGATTGTTGAAAAAGCTAAAAAATCAGGAGTAAAAGAAATAATAACTTCTGGGGTCAACACTTCAAGCAATAGAAAAGCTTTAAAATTATCTGAAAAATATGATATTGTTAAAGCTTCTTTTGGCATCTACCCCATAGATGCCTTAAATAAAGAACTACAACAAGAAGGTTTTTACAGAAATGAAGAGTTAAATGTTGAAAAAGAGTTAGCCTGGATTGAGAAAAATAAAGAAAAGTGTTTAGCAATTGGAGAATGCGGTTTAGACTATAAATGGTCAAAAAAAGAAAAAGAGCATGAAAAGCAGAAAAAGGTTTTTGAAAAAGTTATTAAGTTAGCTAAAAGAATAAATAAACCATTGATAATACATTCAAGAAAAGCTGAAAAAGATGCATTAGAGTTGTTAGAAAAAAATAACATGAAAAAATTAAACCTACATTGTTTTAATGGTAAGAAAAGTTTGATCAGAAAGGCAGAAGAATTAGGATATTATTTTTCTATACCCCCAATAATAACACGTTTAGAGCATTTTCAAATGCTTGTAAATATGATACCCCTAAACAAGCTTTTGACTGAGACAGATTCCCCATATCTTTCTCCTGAAAGAGGCAAGATTAACAAACCATCAAATGTAAAAATTACAATAAAAGAAATTGCCAAGATTAAAAATCTAAGTGAGGAAGAAGTTGAAAAACAAGTTTATAAAAATTATAAAAAATTGTTTTACTAGTCAAAAAAGAATTCCTCGTTCAAGTCTTCTGAATTAGCAATTATGTCAGTAGAAGTTATTATTCCCACTAATTTATTTTTCTCAACTATGGGCATTTTGCTTATTTTTCTCTCAGTCATTAACCTGGCAGCATCGTCTAATGATTTGCCAGCTTCAATTTTGACAACATTTTTAGACATAACAGAAGAAATTTTTTTCTTCAGCTTGCTAACATTATCTAATATGTCTTTTTCACTTATAATGCCCGCTATTTTATTTTTCTTATCTATAACTACCAAACTGCTTATGTTTTTTTTAGACATAACAGAAGCCGCTTCTTTCAATGTTTTATTTTCATCTATAGTAATAGGTTTTTTCATCACCTTTTTGATTTCCATTTTTCTTTAACTCTTTAGATGTTTGATTAAACTTTTCCAAGATAAAGTTTAATTCTAACTTTTTTATAAAAGATTGTTATAGATTAAAGCAAAAATCCAGCTGGCTGCAAAAGTATCTATGCCTGCATATACTGCTCCGAGTACAGCCCCGATACCACCTACTGAATAACCAAAACCGCCGTAAATTGCAATTAACCATGTTGTTGCTAATTGAGTATAGCTTTGAAAATAACTTGTCAATGCTAACAAAGTAGTCAAGAAAACACAGATTGCTGCTACAATTCCCCATGCAAGCCCGAACTTAACTGAATTTAATTTTAAGTATTTATCCATTTTTTTCCTCCTTTTCTTTATTATAAATTTCAACCTTATAAATTTATTCTTTTTCTTCAATTAATTCTTCATATTCTTTAAACGGGTCTTTAATAGTTATTCTGTAGGCTTCTGCATCACTGACACCGCAGTATAAGTCAGCTCTTCCATTTTTTCTTTTTATGCCTCCGGGAAAAATAACATGATACAAATCTTCTCGTTTAGCTCCACCCTCAGGCAAGTCATTCCTACAAACAAGAATTTTCATATGTGAAAATTCACGATTTTCAGGGTCAAATAAAAAAGTTATCGGGTAGTAGTATTTTTTCCTTTTATCTTTTTCTTTACTAAACTTGGCAATATGTCCTAATACTCCTAATTTCTTATTTTTTAACAAGTGAATTTCGTTTACACCACCCCACACACCCCTATCAAACATATTTTTAATAATCTCTGTTCTTGACAACATTCTTGGTCTTATATCTTTTAAATAATCAACAGTTCTAAAGCCAATCTTGCCTCTTCCCCCCTTCTTGCCTCTTGGCCTTGTAAAAATCCCTATTTCCCCATTTAACTCAACTAACCTGATATCTTTCATTCCCCACGGGCCTGTTGCAAATTTTTCTAAACTATCAATATCTTTTCCACGATAAAAAACAGTCCTAAATTTAGGAAAGCCAGTAGATTTCTGTTTAACCTCTACTCCCCCAACCACTAAGCTGTCTTTTAATTTACATACAAAAGGGTCTTGCAAGTTAAAAACAGGAGCAAGGGGTATGACACGCCATTTTCTCTGATTTTTTCTTTTTTTAAAAAAAACTGCCTTAGTACCCATTTCTCTTTCTCTTAATTCAACCCTGCCTATTAAGTACCACGTTCTTTTAACTTTGAAAGGGGCAGTTATGTTATAGACATCTCTTTCCTCAACACCCTTAAACTTAAGCTTTTTTATTTTCTTAATATTTGGTTTGCAACCAGCTAATAAGCTTTTAATGCTTCTCGGTTTTTCCATTTTCCCCTCTTTTTTAATTAAAAAACAGTAAAGTTTTTATATTTTTTCCAAATTTCGGCTTTCAAGCCCAATATTTCTTAAAATAGAATCAAGATAAACTGCCAACTCTGAATAAATAACTGAGAAGTCTTCACTCTAATCATATCCTTTTTTATCAATAATTTTAATACATTTTTTCACAAGCCGTTGATTGAGAGAAATTCTTTGGTTAATCATAAACCATTTCTAATTTTCTCATCAGTTGTTTAGTCTTAAATTTAAACATTGTCAAAACCCAATATTTTCATAAATTCTCTTCTCTTGTTAAAAATTCAGTAGCCATTTTTCTAACAATAAAGATATATAAATGTCTTACAATCAAACTTTAAACAATTTAGTTGGTTGTCTCGAAGAAATATCAATTTTGGCATTTAAGTCTTTTCTTTCTTTTAACAATTGAAATTCTTGCAATACTTTTTCTTCAGTATTATTGTTTTCAGATAAATGTGATAATAAAACATGTTTTAAATTCTCATTAGCATATTCTAAAACTGTTAATGCAGCTTCCTTATTTGATAAATGCCCTTTACTGCTTTTAATTCTTCTTTTTAAAAAATCTGGATAAAACCCTTTTTCTAACATTTCTAAATCATGATTAGCTTCTAACAATAAAAAGTCAGAATCTTTAATATTTTTCTTAACATTTCTGCATGCTTCTCCAACATCAGTCATTATTGATATTTTCTTGCCATTAATAATATTAAAAGATACAGGGTTTACTGAATCATGTTTTTTACTAAAAGCCTGAACTTGCATGCCAGAAATTTCAGTTTCTTTTTTTAACTGATAAATTAAATCTTCTTGCGAGCATAAATTTTTTATTTGTTTATCAGCAAAAACAGGTATTTGATATTTTCTTGCTAAAACATCTGTTCCATAAATATGATCTGTATGTTCGTGAGTAATAAAAATCCCCTCAACATTTTCAATTTTCCTGCCTATTCTCATCAATCTTTTTTCTACCTGCTTACATGAAAGACCACAGTCAACCAAAATTGCCTTATTTTTATTTTCAACATAAAAGCAATTACCACTGCTACCAGAAGCTAATGCTGAAATCTTCATTTTTCTCTTTTTTATTTTTAATAATAAGAAAAATTTACTTATAAATGTTTAGAAAACGCCCGCGGCAGGAATCGAACCTGCGAGCCCCGAAGGGCCAAGCATTCTGGCTTTGATTCGTAAAACTTTTTCCAGGTTTTACTCTAAATCTTTTCTCTAGGTTTGATTCGTAAAACTTTTTGAAAGTTTTACTCTCCAAGCTTGTGCAATACCACTATGCGACGCGGGCTTATCTAGTTAGAATAAGTATTTAGTTTTTAAATTATTTGGTTAATACTTCAGAAACATGCTGCCAGATTTCTTCAGCAATTTCTTCTGGTTTTAAAATCCACTCTTTTTTATGATCAGTACAATCAATAATTTTCCACTTATCAGGATTTTGTTCAGCTATTTCTAAAAAACATTCTAAAGAATTTTCT
>CAZAAB010000031.1:0-7542 GCA_964483015.1 Candidatus Woesearchaeota archaeon
CAGGCAAAATATCCATAATTTTAACTATATACTCTTCTTTTAACTTAAGTATGTCTAAATTTTCCAGTTTTTCTCTCAACTCTTTCGCCTTTTTTGGCTTTAACTTAGTAAATTTTTTTAATATTTTTAGCGCTTCTTCTTCGCTCTCTGTTTTTTCTTTACTTTTTTCTATTATTTCTTTGCCTTCTGCCATGCTTAATGGTTTCATTTCTTTTATCATTTTAATTTTTTTAAATTAATTGCCTTAACTATATATGTCTTTTCTTTTTTATTATCTCTTACACTTACAATATATGCTTTTCCTCTTTTTCCAATTATAGTCCCTGCTCTTCCCTGCATTCTTTTTGGGAAATTAGATTTTGCAGATTTCTCTCTATTTAAAACTACCCTGTCTCCTTGTTTTAATTTTTGAAATGTTTTTCCCAACATTTTACTTCATATGTTTTGCTTTTCTTTTTTTATGTTCTGCTTCTTTTCTCAACTTTGTTAACACATCATCTAAAACAGAAAAGAGGTTATATCCTCTTGCCCCTGCTTCAAATCTTGTTTTTGTCATCCTTTTTTCAGGGGTTATTAGTCTTCCCTTGATTTCGTGCAAAAATGTCTTACTTTTCTTGCTCTTCTTCATATCAAGGTAAATCTCTTTATAACCTATTTTCTCCCTAATCTTATGTGTATGTGTTTTTAATATTTTATCAACAATAGCTTTTTCAGCTTTTTCAAGATTAAAACCTGATAGAGAGATTTTTCCCTTTGTCTCTGTCATCTTTAATAATTTAAATTATTTAAAAGTATTTATAAGCTTTTGCCTTTAAAATCAGGCATATTTTCAGAAGAAACTTTTTCTTTTTCACTGCTATATTTTCCAGGCTGGCTGATGATCCCCTGATTTAAATCACCCTTTTCTCTTGCATTGTTCATGTTTTTTAATATAGCCTTGAACATTTTAACACCAAAAACATTTATACCACATTTATCGCAAAAGTCAACAACATTATTTTCATCTAACTCTTTACCACAATATAAACATTTTTTCATTTTGCCCTCTTTTACAGTTTTATTTTTAAATGTGCCTAGTTTTTAAATTTATCTATGGTTTTAGAATTTTGAGAAGTTTTATTTAAAGTTAAAAGAAAAGTTTGAACCAATTTAAAGTTAAAAATAGGTTTTGAACCAGTTAACTTTTTGAAAGTTTTTATTCATATCTCAAGGCATCAGCTGGTTTTAATCTTGAAGCCTGTATTGCTGGCAAGATGCCAGAAATACTCCCAACAATAAAAGAAAACAATAAACTGCCTATAATTAAATCTAAGCCAAAATAAGATTGTAGAAAAGAACTGCCTAACTGGTTTATAGCTATAAACTCCACTGTTTTTGCTATACCTATTCCAAGCAAGATGCCTATAGCTCCCCCAGCTAAACCAATTAATCCAGACTCAATTAAAAATATCATTAAAATATCAGAGTTTTTTGCCCCAACAGCTTTCATTGTTCCGATTTCTTTTGTTCTTTCTAAAACAGCAGTGTACATAGTATTCATTATTCCTATTCCCCCAACTAATAAGGCTATACTTGCAATACCCACAACAACTGCCTGAACAACAGAAAAAATGTTTGTAAAAGTTTCAAGCAATTCTTCAGCTGTTTGAAGCCTAAATGTTTCCTGCCCCTCATCTTCATTCCTGTCTCTTCTTAACCTTCTTTCAATCTTATCAGCAACAAGATTTACATTTTCCCCCTTCCCAACCTCAGCAACAATCACACTTAATTCTCCATCAGTCTCATACAGTTCTTTAATAGCATCTAAAGTTATGATAACTGAAGAATCATCAATGGGATTTCCTATAGATTCTAAAACACCGATAACCCTAAATTCTTTACCTTCAATGTTTAATTTGTCTCTTAAGCCTACCTCTTCTGAAAATACCTTCCCTTGAGGATAATAACTTCCAACAACGACTTTTTTGTCATCTCTCTCTTTTAAATCTCTACCTTTTTCAATTTCAATACTTTGGGTTTCTTCAATTAGTTCTTTTTGTTCATCCTGGGGCAGTCCACTAATAAACTGGAACTTTATTTCATCATCAAATTCTATTCTTGCTGTTTTTGTTATAAAACTTGCCACTTTTTCAATACCTCTTACATTTTCTACTGTTTCTAAATCATCTTCTGTAAGCTTTGAATATTTAGATGTTTCAGATCCAGGAGGGCCCTGAATCCCTCTCGGCTGTATAATTATCTTATTTTTCCCTAAAGCTTCAAACTGCTCATCAATATAGTTTTGAAGTCCTTGACCTAAAGAAACTAAAGAAACTACGGCAGCAATACCTATAAAAATACCTAAAACTGTTAACCAGCTTCTTAACTTTCTCCTGCTTAAGTTTTTCAATGATAAAAAGAAATAATCTTTCATTTTTTCTTTTTCTTCAACTTTCTATAGATAAAAAAAAGAGCTATGGCAATAAGGATTCCAATGATAATATATTGCAGGTTGCTTTTTTCTATTAACCCTAAGCTGACCGCTTCTTCTACGCTATATGTTCTTAATTTTAAGTTTTTATTTTCAATTTTTTTACTATTGTCAGGACTTCTGTAACTTATTTTTACTGGCAAAGAAATTTCTGAAGCAGCATTTTCACTAATCTTCACATCAAATTCAGTCACATCAAAGTCGTCTCCTTCTAAGTTTCCGATATAAACCTTGTTTTTTCCAATTATTTTAATCCCAAGAGTTTCTTGCAATTCTAAACTTAAAACTTTTGCTTTTCCTAAACCAGAATTAATTATCTCAACTGTTAATTTCCTTTTCTGGCCCTTAATTAAGATAGACTCGGAATTAACCTCAATTTCAGGATCAGCATTTATCCTTAAGCTAATAAGGCTCTTATCTGTAAAAGTTTTATTGTCAATTCTATAATTTATTTCAACAGGTATTTTATATGTTCCAGATTCTGCATCTGAGCTAGCGATTAGGTTAAATGTAAAAGTTTCATCTTCATCTTCTTCAATTTCATCTTCTGTTTCCTGGTTTGAGGATTGATAAGGTGCAAAAGGCACTTCATTTAAATTCAAAGAAACAGCAACATCTTCTGCATCTTCTTTCATATTGTTTTCTACACTTAATCTTATTTCAGCTTGTTCTCCTGGCTGAACTGTTTCAGGATTAGAAGTTGCTGATTTTATTGTTAATGCTGAAACCAGACTTAAACTTGCAAGTAAAATAATCCCCAACATTATTAATTTAGCTTTGTTCATTTTTTTATCCTGCCATCTTTTAATTTAATTATTTTCCCTGCTTCTTTAGCCATTTCTAAATCATGGGTAACCATAATAATTGTTTTACCTTTCTTATTAAGCTTTTTTAGCATTTCTATAACTTTTTTCCCTGTCTTGCTATCAAGATTCCCAGTAGGCTCATCAGCTAAAATAACCTCTGGATTATTAGCTAAAGCCCTTGCAATAGCCACTCTTTGCCTTTCCCCTCCCGACAATTCTGAAGGCAGGTGTTTCATTCTTTTTCCTAAACCAACTTCTTCTAATAATTTCTTGCCTCTTTTATCTCTTTCTTCTTTTGTATACCCTTGAAACAACATAGGCAGTTGAACGTTTTCTTTTGCATTTAAGGTAGGTATTAAGTTAAAAGTTTGGAATATGAACCCGATTTTCTTGCCCCTAATCTGAGCTAATTTTGACTCTTCCAAATATTCAATATTCTGCCTATCAAGATAAATGTCTCCTTTTGTTGCCAAATCTAAAGCACCAATAAGGTTCATCATTGTACTTTTGCCAGAACCAGAAGGCCCGACAATAGCAATAAAATCCCCTTTTTTAATATTTAAGTTTATATTGCAAGCTGCTTCTACTGTTTCCTCTCCCAACTGGTAATTTTTACATACGTTTTTTAGCTTAATTATTTCTTTCATTTCTTTCTCTCATTTTAAATTGTTAATCACGTCTCTTAGAATTCTAAGGCGATTCCTTGCCATCACCTCAGTTTTATATTGTTTTTGCATTTAAAAAATTATCTATAGTAAACTTTTTAAACTATCTTAAATGTTTTTAAATATAAATAATTAATTTAAAAATGCAGATACCAATCAGATGTTTTTCGTGCGGAAAGCCCATAGGTCACTTGTGGGAAAAATTTAAAGAAAGGATTAAAGAAGAAAAACCTGAAAAAGTTATGGAAGATTTAGGTTTAGAAAGATATTGTTGTAAAGCTATGTTTATTGGACAGGCAGATGCAATTGATGAAGTTGCTAAGTTTAAGAAATTTTAACTTCTTTTTCTTTTATCTTCCAATCTCAGTATTTCTCTTAATTCAAGATAAGCTTTAAAACCACTGTCTGTATTAGGGTTGCTTAATAAATCAAATCTCCCCCCTAACTTATCAAGAGCCCTCATTCTCCTATATCTTAAACAATGTTCATGTTCTTCATTGCACTTCTTAGAATTATAAGTTTCAGGACATCTTCTTCTGTACTCGCATCCAGAACCGGGGGGTTCATCAGAATCTTTTTCCTGACTCCTTTCCATCAAAATTAAATAGAAAAAGAGTTTAAAAGTATTATTGTTTTCATTTATCTATTCTCCACCCCATAATCTTGCCGCAATCTTTACATTCAACTCTTTTAACATTTTTTTTAATAGATAAAACTTTTAAGTTAGGAGAATAACAATATTTACAAAATTTTTTCTTTTTTTCTTTTAACTTAATATTGTGCTTCATTGCAATTCTTTTTATATTTTTTATTTCTTTTCTTGACTTGTTTTTTATATTTTTTAAGAACTTATTAATTCTCTCTTCTGCCTCTTCCTTACTTGCCTTTTTCATATTAATGACAAAAGAATAAACTTTAAAAACTCTTATTTTTTAAAATTATTAAGACAGCCATAATAATCAGGTATACCTGTTATCATTCCGAACACAGAAGTCAAGCTGGTTATGTTTATGGCAGTACTCTTACCCAAGGGGAAACCATAAAGCTGTCTATTATTAATTCTTTAAATGAGAATAATGTTTTTAGAGTATTTAATGAAATAATAGCAAATGGGTCTTTTATACATAGGGAGATTCATAGATAAATATCAAATAAAATACTTAAGGCTATCTGATTCAATATAGCATTATAATCACTTTTTAAATTTATTAAGATTATTGATGTCTTTTAATCAGCAAGATTTTTAAATAAGATTTAGTTATTAATTTCTAATGGGCAAGGTTCAAGAAAAACTAAAAATTGCAGAATTGTGTGGGGCAGCAATAGGAGATGGATGGATACAGAGTAATGAGAAAGGATTTTTTTTGGCAGGAGATCCTAAAGAGGAAAAAGAGTATTATGACAACCGTATTTCTAAATTAGTTAGTGATTTAATTTCTCCAGTTAAAAACAAGAAATTTTCCTTATTTGGGAGTCTATGGTGTAGCACTATATGATAAAAAATCTATAAATAAGTTATTGAAATACGGTATCCCAAAAGGAGAAAAAGCAGGAAGAGCAGAGATACCAAAGTGGATTTTAAAATCTCAAGATAAGGTTAAGAAGAACTTTATTAGAGGATTTTTTGATACAGATGGAAGTATTTTTTGTCAGAAAGACTATACAAAATATGCTAAAGAATTTGATTCAAAATATCATAGCAAGATCAGACTTAGAATTAATGGAATCTCAAGCAAATTAATGGAACAGTGTTTTAGAGTCCTCAAAAAAACAGGGTATCTTCCTACTAAAAGAAGTATTGAAGAGGGATTTAAGAATAATAGAAATAATAGTAAAAAATATATAATAGAGATAAATAGAATTTCACATATAGTGCATTGTTAAGTTAATTGGTCTTTTTAGATAGTTTTTTAAACAAAATTAAGTTAAATAAAGTATGGTATTCAATAACGCCCATGTATTTGTTGTAGATGCTGATAGTTATCCTGTTCATAGAGATAGATTATTCTGTGGTGTTAAAAATCCTAATAAAAAACAAAAAAGGAAAACAGGAATTATTCCAAACACTTCTCATTATGGCTTACTCGCTGACTTAATTACACTCAGAAAAGGAGATTATATACTCTTTTACCAAATGAGAAAAGATGAAGCAAAATTTGATAGAGGATTCAGGGGGATATTCAAAGTAAAAAGTGCCCCCTTCTTTAGTGAAGAATCTGTAGAAGGTTTAGAAACTTCAGAAGGAAAATTGGGTTCAAAAGATAAAAAAGTGTTGGGAAAATGTCCCTATTGCAATACTAATTTTTCAGAAAGAGCTAATGCAAAAACTGGAGAAAAATATTGCAGAAAATGTAAAAAAGAATTAGAATTTCATATCCTTCCAAATAGAGTCTTAATAGAACCAATTAAATTATTTGAAGAACCAATAGATGATAATACGGCATATATTGATAGAAACTATATCAATGACGATATTAGGGAAAATCTTCCTATCTTATGGACTATGTTATTTAGAAAAACATCAGGAGCTGGAAGAGCAAGAAGCATAACCCATATTTTACCTGAAGAGTATGCAAAGTTAAAAAAAATATTTGAAGAAAATTGTAAGGTAGCCGAGGAAGTAAACCTTGAACCCTATGAACCTGGAGAAAAGAAAGAAATAGAAATTCCTTTAGAAACTGATGAAAAAGGAGAATTAAGAATAGAGGCTTTTTTGGAAGCTTGGCTTATGTCAAAGATAGGAAAAGAAGAGATTAAGGGACTAAGTGAAGTGATAGGAGACGGAAGAGATATAGAGTATTTTGGAAATAATGTTTTATATGGAATTGGCGGAGAAAAAGTAGATATTTTGATAATACATAATAATGGTGAAGAAAGGATAAAAGCCTCAGTTATTGAGTTAAAAAAAGGAAGATTAACAAAAAAAGATGTAGACCAGATTAAGGACTATACTAAGTGGATGTCTCAATTAGTTTTTGGAGATGATTCTGGAGAATCAAAATTAAAAATTCAACCAATTTTAATAGGGTTGGAGGCAACAAACTCTGTGATTAAAAGAACAAGAAAATTAATAGGAGATACACAAAAACCAATTTTAATGGAATATGAGGTTAAAACAGATGACAAAACAAAAGGGGGGAGAATTGAATTTAAGAAAGTAGATTTAAGTAAACAAAAATCTCTTTAAGAAGCATTCTTCTCAAGTTTTTCTATTAATTTTTTTCTATATTTTACTTCTCTATTTTTTTTATCTAAAACTTCTCCATCTGGCTTATGAAAAACCAAGATGTAAGTATGTATATTCATAGCTTGGAAAGGTCTTTTACCAAAAGGTCTGAACCCTCCACTTCTATAATATCTCCAAATATAAGTATCAAATAAAGTTAAGCCCAATTCCCGCATTATGTTTGTGACATCTGTATGTAACGGCAATATTTTTCTTGAAGCACCAATCCTATAATCCGCTACAAAAATAGTGCAATAACCTCCTTTTTTTAAGGATGCAACCATTTTCTCAAAAGATTTTAATAATTCTTCTAAAAATTTACCATAATCTTCTATAGTGCTTAAGTCATTAGACAAATCTGAATATTTGATCATA
>CAZAAB010000032.1:0-7012 GCA_964483015.1 Candidatus Woesearchaeota archaeon
GAATGCTTGATTTTGAAAAATATTTTTTTTAATGGCATAATCAAAATATCCTGAGTATTTTAAAGGTATTTTAAAAATGCTTTTTGGCTGCCTGTTTCCTATTAAAAATTCCTTAAGATTATAGAAAATATCTAAGATTTTTCTAAACTGGTTATTAAAAGGCAAATAATCTAGAAGTCTGAAGAAAGAGTAAAAATCAATTAATTTGGGGCTATAACAAAAATTAGACAATATGCCTAACTGCTCTGGTTCTTTTCCTGTTAGTGCAGAATACTCTGACGCAAATCCAAAACCATGGTCTACCTTGCCGTAAGAATTTTTTAAGGTTAACTTTTTTAAAAAGCTAGTTTTTTTAATATACTCATATTTAAACCCGTCTAAGCAAACCACTGTTAAACTTTTTTTCTTGTTTTTTTGTTTCATCCTTTTAAAAACTGATATACCCTAAAAATATCCGAGTACTTTTTTCTTAAAGATTCCCAATTATTAACTTTTTCAGAAGAAGAAATCTTGTTCATTTTCTTTCTTGCATTATTAAAACATTCTTTATTCAGACTTAAGTCTTTTTTCAATGAAAATAAAACCAGGGGGCATAGCGAATATATTTTCAAGTTTATATCTTCAGAAGAAAACAAAATTTTGAAATTTCTTTTTTTATTTAATAGAAAATTTCTTTTGTAGTAAAGATAATTAAAATATATTCTGCCAAAAAAAGAAAGAGGGGAAAGAAGTAGTTTGGGGTTTAGGTTAAACTTGCTTTTAATAAAAAGTGAAAGGTATTTTTTTAAAAAGGTTTTGTTCATTTTTTTTATTTCTGAAGAAAGTTGCAAGAAATTAGAAGAATTTAAGTTGAATGCTTTTTCAATATAATAGTTAGTAACTTTTAACATGTCTCTCCTTGCTTCTAACCATAATTTTTTCGGGTCTTGTTTAAAAAATTTTCTTTTAGGCCTTAACTTGTTTTTTGTGAATTTTTCAACCCTTAAATGGAGGTTGGGCAGTTTTTTTGCTAATTTTTTAAAATCCTCTTTGTAGCATTTTCTCAGTACTTTTGACCTTTTTTCATAACTTGCCTTAAATTTTTTGTTTAAAAGAAGTAATGATTCGGCAGCAGTTAGGTAATTTTTCCCTATATAATATATTATCGTTTTTCTGGTTTTAAAATCCTCTAACTTCCCAGTATTGAATGACTCTATTAACAAAGACATTCGGTTCATCAAAAATCTAAACCCTTCTTCTAATGGTATTTCGTCTAAAGAAAAATTTGGCATATCTTTTCTTACATCTCTTCCGTAAACGATTTTTGCAGACTCTCTTATTTCATAATATTTTAACATTGGTTCGACTTTTTTCATTTCATCAAGGGTCATATTTCTTAAGTCTACATAAAACTCCATCAAACTACTGCTTCTTGAAAATGAAAAATTACTTTTCATTATTTTCTTGCCTGCTCTTTTTGATATTTTCTTTAACTTTAGAAAGCTGGTTTTTTTCTTAGTTATTAAATAGATGTCATAATCGTTTAGTGGTTTGAATTTTTTATTTTCATAAATAAAACTTCCTTCTCCTCTCCCTAATCCTCCTATAGCCATTACTGAAACAACATCTTTGACTTCTTTTTTAATCTCTTTTACAATTATTTTCATATGTTTTTCAACTTCTTTATCTGCTTTTTTATACTTGCTAAAGTTTTTCATTTTCAAAAACACAATAAATCATATGTGAATTTATTTCTTTCCATGGAGAGATATAAAATTTATCAAGCTTAGCTAAAAAAGGTGTTACCTCTGTTAAAATTTTTTTAATCCCTTTTAATATAAATGGCTCTTTTTTTTTCTTCTGTTCTTTTTTAGGTAGTTGCGCCCCTGCAGGCCATGGCGGGCAATCTATATACCCTTTTTCCTTAACCTTTAAGTTATTTTTCCTGCCTAATTCTTCAAGCTGCTTTAATTTCAATGAATTGAGCTTGCTTATTTTTGGATGTGCATAACAATTCTTGTTTGGAACAAAAATTATAATTTTTTTGCCTAATTTTTCAATTTTTGACATTAATTCTGTATTGTCCTGAATAACTTCAGTACTTATAACTAAATCATATTTCTTTTTTGGCTGAAAATTTTTTAGATTTTTATTAATTATTTTAACACTTTTGCCAAAACTGTTTGCAATTTCTTTGTACTGTTTTAAATTTTCTTTTCTTTCATCAACCACCTCTAAATTAGAAAAAAATAAGGTGTCTAAACCAAGACTGTATTTTTTAGGTAAGCCAAATATAAGAACATTTTTAGATTTTTTATGCTTCCTAAAAATTCTTAATTTTGCTAAATACTCGTACCAGATTCCAAAACCTCCCTGCTCTTTCATTGAAAGCTTATAAAATAAATTACAAATATCCATTTTTCTTATACCATCTTATTGTTTTCTCCATTCCTCTTCTGAAATTAACTTCTTCTTTATATCCTAAATTTTCTATTTTTTCTATGGAATAAATTCTATCTGTAGTCATTGAAGTTAATCTGTACATGTTTATAAAAGGGCTTTTTCCAAAAAGCAAATATAATTTTTCTAACATAAATGTTGCCGGCCTTACTATAAATAAGGGTATATGAAAAATTAAAATTTTTTTGTTTAATTTTCTCCCTGCAAATTTAATTATCTTATTGAAAGAAAGTTTTTCTTTATGATTTATAATATATTTTTGGTTTTCACCTTTTTTCATAAGCAAGACTGTTGCGTTTACAACATTTTTTACATAAATCCAGGGGGTTTTATTTTTCCCATTTCCAGGCATAAGGAAAAATCCCTTATTTATCATTTTAATCATATCATAACTGTCTCCAAAACAATGCTCTCCATAAACTATGCTTGGTCTTATAATTGAAAAATTATAATTTTTCTTTTTTGAATATTTTTTTAGGATTTTTTCAGCTTCTAATTTGCATTTTTCGTGAGGAATTAAGGGGTTTTCTTTTGTTTTCTCATCAATTGTTTTTCCGGGATGTATTCCTATGGCTGAAACTGAACTGAAAAAAACTATTTTTTTTATTTTTTTTATTGCTTTTAAAAAATTTTCTAATGTTTTAACATTGTACTTGTAAAGTTTTTCGTAATCTTTTTCAGACAAAGAAGCTACTTTTCCTCCCCCGGCAAGATAATAAACTTCTTCCACATTCTTATCTATCCCTTCTAAACTCTCTGGATTTTTTAAGTCCCCATAAAATAACTCAACACCATACTTATTTAAAAAGTCTATGTCTTTTTTCTTGCTTTTTTTTCTTACTAAACATCTTACTTGCTTTTTTTTCAATTTTTTTACTAAATGTTTTCCTATAAATCCTGTTGCCCCTATAATTAGTGTTTTCATTTTAACCTTGACTTAATCATATTAAAAATAACTTTTAATGCGCTTATTTCATCTAAAGCAAGATTTGTATAAGAAGCGCTTGCTAAAGGGCAGTAACACTCTTTATT
Source organism: Candidatus Woesearchaeota archaeon (assembly GCA_964483015.1). GTDB lineage: Archaea > Nanobdellota > Nanobdellia > Pacearchaeales > GW2011-AR1 > PWGL01. The sequence goes on from CAZAAB010000032.1 coordinate 3,472, forward strand.
TTTTATGCTCTTTCTCTGTCTTCTTGCTCTTTTATTATTCCACAGTTTCATTAAATCATAATTAACATCTCTTAAGTTGCCGATTGATTCTGCCCTTACACAGCAAAACCATACCTCTCCTGTCGGATCTATCTGGCCTGAAGCTATTCCTGCATAACAAGGTATGACTTGTTTTTTTTCTTTCAGTATTTCTTTAACTAACTTATAGTATTCTAACCTAAATGCCTGCTTAAGTGAAAGCTTTTGTTTTTTTAATTTATTTATTAAAAAGTTTATAGCTGAAGAATACTCTTTATATGAGGGGGTTATGTTGCTTTTTAGAGTTTCTAATTCTCCCCTTTTTTCAGCAATTTCTGATATATAATGCTTTGGCTTTAGTTTTTCTTTTAAATATTTATATATCTCTGGAAAACGATTATAGTTAAATTTTGAAATAACTGTATGGATACTTACATCAAAGTTCTTGTATTTTTTTTCTAATTTTTTTAACTCTTTATAAACATTTATAGCTTTTTTAAAGTTGCTTGGTATTCCTCTTATTTCATCGTGCTTTTTGCCTATATCATCAATAGATAAATTTACTGTGATGTGTGTTTTTTTAGAATTTTTTAATATTTTTTTAACTTTTTTAACTATATTCTTCCCTAAAATGCAGTTGGTTGGGATAACTATTGTTTCTGGTTGGCAATATTTTATAGCTTTTTTTGTTATTTCTGTTATATCCTTATGCAAAAAAGGTTCTCCTCCTGTTAAAATTAACAAGTAAAGTTTGTCTTTGCCTATTTTTTTAAATATTTTTTCAAATTCTTTTAGTGAAAGTTCTTTTTCAAAATTCTTTTTCTTCCATATCTTACAGGTTTTACACCTGCTATTGCACTTATATGTTAAACCAAGTGTTAAGTTAACAAGGAAGCTTTTAGGAAGATTAAAAATTCTTTGAATCTTGTATGAGATAAGTCTTAGTAGCATATTTTTAAAAACAGGAAGGGGATTTTTAAATTTACCTACATGAGAATGTTTTTAAATGTCTTAAAATTAAAAAATCTATGAAAGTTATTTTATTGACTATTGAATGTTTTAGAAAAGATTGTTTTAAAAAAGGTATTGTTCCTTATCTTTTTAAAATGAGTAAAGAAAGCAGTTTTTTTGAAAATGCTTACTCTACAGGGCCGTGGACTCCTGCTTCTTTTACTGGTATACTTTCCTCATATTACCCTTTAATGTACAATAAAAAGCCCTGCTTAAGCAATAAGGTTAAGAGTATTGCTGAAGTTTTAAAGGAAAAAGGCTACAAAACTGCGTGTTTTACTGGTGGCGGCTGGCTTTCTCAATACTTTAACTTTATCAAGGGTTTTGATTTTGTCTATAATTCAAATAAAACTTACTCAAAAAAGAGAAATTTGTTAAAAGCTATTGAAAACTTAAAAGAGAAAATTTATGACTTGTTGCCAAAGAAGATTTACAATAAAATAAGAAGATTTTCTAGAATTTTAAAATCATTCAAAGATAATGATGTTGATAAAATTAAGGTAAAAAAAGCTTTGTCTTGGTTAGAAAAGAATAAAGATAAAAATTCTTTTATGTGGATTCATTTTGAAAATAGCCATGATGCTTATTCCATTGGCGGGAGCATTATAGAGAGAATAATATCAATTTATAACAGTAGTAAAGAAAAAAAAGACTTAAACAAGAAACAGATTGAAGTAATTAGAAAGATGTATAAAGAAGGTTTAAAGAGTGTTGATAAAAACATTGCTTTTTTTACTGAAAAATTAAAAGAAAAAGATAAGGATTTTTTATTTGTTGTATGCGGGGATCATGGTCAGGAATTATATGACAGGAGTTTTTTTGGGCATGGTCCAAAGTTTTATCAAGAAAACATAAATGTTCCTTTAATTTTGTTTGGTAAGAAGATAGAGAAAAAGAATTTTGAAAAACCTGTAAGTTTGATTGGTATTCCTCCTACTATTCTTGAAGTTTTAAATGAGAAAAAAGAAAAAGATTTTTTAGGGAAAAGCTTATTTAAGAAAAGTATGATAATAAGCGAGGATGCAAGAGAAAAAACCATTATGCCTCCTGAGTTAAATAAAATAAAGTATAACCTTGACCATTATAAAGCTGCTTTAATTGAAAAAGGTTATAAGTATATCTATAAGAATAAGGGAAAAAGCGAGCTTTATGACTTGAAGAAAGACAATAAAGAAAAAAAGAATTTGTCTGATGCTGAAAAAGAAATTGCTGAAAAAATGAAAAAGAAAATTCAAAAACATATTAAATTTGAGAAAAAGACAAGAGAGAATAAAAAAAGTGCATGGAAAAAGGGCGATAAAGAAAGAGTTAGGCAAAGATTAAGAGAATTAGGTTATACTTAATTATTTAATATTTTTTGTAGATTTTGAAATGTCCCATATATAAGGGTTTTCTTTTTTAATATAATCATACATTCCCAATAACCTGGAATAAATTTCTATTAATGCCCCCCCAGCAAGATAAAAAAAGCCTTTTACTGAATTTTCTTTTAATACATATCTTGCTGCTATTCTTGCCATTTTTGCAAAGTTAAGACTTTGTACTGAGTATTTTTTCTGTTTCTTTAAAATCTTATGGCCAATGTAAACTCTTTTTCTTTGTTTTATTAAATCTTTGATTGATTCTGCGCCATGATTGTTGATAACTGCATTTGGAACTTGCTTTTTTTTATATTCTTTATTTGTTATTATCGCCTCTATATATGCTTCATCTACGGCTGTTTTTTCATCTATTTGGGGGCATAGTTTTTTTCTGAAAGCTATCATTTCCCCGAATCTTGGCAGTTCGTTGTGTGCCCACCACCAAAAATGAATTACATACCCTAAAAAATTATTTTTATCGTTTGTAGGGATTGACCTGACTCCTGTCATTCCTATCTTCTCATCTTGTAAAAAAGGCTTGCATAAATTTTCTATGCAATCCTTTTTGGGTATTGTATCTCCCGACTCTATTACAGCTATACTTGATCTGGCTTTTCTTAAAAACTCATTTATTGCTGATGCTTTCCCCTTTCTCTCTTCCTGCCTTATTAATTTTACTTTTTTATTTTTCTTAGAGAAATTTTTAACAATCTTGTCAGTTTTATCTGTAGAGCCAGAAGAAACTACTATTATTTCTTTTATCTTTATTTTTTCTAAATCTTGATTTAATAATGATTTGAGTAAAAGAGGTATGTTCTTTTCTTCATTATAAACAAAAACCCCTATACTTATTTCATTCTTCATTTTCTTGCTATTCAAATTTATAAATTATTAAGAAAGGCTGGTTGTTTTGTGTATAAACCTTTACAGGAATTACCTTATCTTTATTATTATCAGGCCATTTAAAAAGCCATCTTGGAGTATTTGGCTCTATAACTGAAATCATCAAATAATCTGGTTTAATATCCTTTAATTGCCTTTCAAATTCTTGTTCATCTTTTTTTGGTATATATGTGGTTCTTTCTGAATAATATGTTGTCTGTGGTTTTGACATTGTTATTATTATATCTTTTTTTTCTGTGTTTTGTTTT
>CAZAAB010000033.1:0-6815 GCA_964483015.1 Candidatus Woesearchaeota archaeon
AATGAAAAAATTAAAGATTTGAAGAAAATACTTTCATCTAAAAAAGAGATTTTAAAAGTTGTTAAAAAAGAAGTTAAGCAACTTAAAAAAGAATATGGTGACGAAAGAAGGTCAGAAGTAAGGCAATATTTTCAAAAAATAAAAGAAAAAGACTTAGTTCAGAAGAAAGATGTTGTGATATCAATAACAAAAAAAGGATATGTGAAAAGACAGGACTTTAAATCTTATAAAGAGCAGAAAAGAGGTGGTCGAGGAGTCACAGGGGCAAAACTTGCTACAGGGGATTTTGTAAAAGAATTAATCACTTGCTCAACTCACGACTATTTATTAATATTTACATCAAAAGGAAGGATGTACTGGTTAAAAGCTTTTAAGGTTCCTGAAATCAGAAGAAGAGGTAAGGGAAAGCCAATAGTTAATTTAATTAATATTAAAAAAAACGAATCTGTCTCATCAATTTTAAACCTAAAAAAGTTTAAGGGTCATATAGTATTTGCAACAAGAAAAGGCCATGTTAAAAAATTAAATTTAAAGAAATTATCTAAACCAAGAAAATCTGGGATTCGGGTTATGAAATTACCAGAAGATGATAAATTAATTGAAGCTAAATTTATTTCAGATGATGCTGAGATAATGTTAATTACAAGTAAGGGAAAGGCAATAAGATTTAAGTCAAAAGAGGTCAGAGAAATGGGAAGATCAGCTTACGGGGTAATAGGAATTAAACTAAAAAATGACAAGGTAATAGGCTTAGAACTTCCAAGCAAAGATGAAACATTATTGTCAATAACTGAAAACGGGTATGGCAAAAGAAGCGGGGTAGAGAAGTATAGGTTGACAAAAAGAGCTGGAAAAGGTGTTATTAACATGAAAACTGGGAAAAGAAACGGCAGTGTTGTTTCGTCATTATTAGTAGATAATCAAGATTCAGTTATAGTTACAACAGCAAAAGGTATGGCAATAAGAATGAAAACTAAAGGTATCAGAGTTATGGGAAGAAATACTCAGGGAGTTAAAGTTGTTAATTTGCAAGAAAATGACAGGGTTACTGATGCTGTGAAGGTTGAAAAAGAAGATTAAATTCTACATTTAAACTATCACTCTGTTCGCTCGTTATTGGTTATTTTAATTCATAAATCTTATCATGATGTTCAAAGTTCTTAAAAGAAAGTATTTTATTCTTTTTATCAAATTCAAAAACTAAAACATAGCTTCCTATCTGAACTCTTTTTAAATGCTGTAAGGGCTTTCTTAAATTTTTATAATGTTCTGGATCTGAGTTAATTATTTCATCAATCTTATTTAAGACCCTTTCATATTTTTGTTTATCCTTCTTTTTCGATTTCTTCAGAATTCGTTTCAAAGTTGGCTTAATCTCATAAGTATACATTCTAAGCTATTTTTTTTCTTAAACCTTCAATGTTTTTAAAAGGAATTCCTTTTTCTTTTTCGATTTCTTTCATCCTTTTAACAAATTCAGGTCTTAACTTTTTTTCTATCACTTTTTCTCCGTATTTATCAATAATAAATCTTATAGCTTCTTCTTTAGTTTTAAAACCATAAGTAGCTTTTAAAATATTCAAAATTCTGTCTTCTTTTTCAGGTATTTCTATAGTTGCTTTTACCATTTTATATTTGTTGTTTTATATAGTACTATACTATACCATACTATATAAACTTTTCTATTATAAACTTCTTCTTATTTCAGAAAAAGCTCCCTTTAAAATGCCAGAATGGTACTACTCCCTGACCAGGCCGAACAATTTTTCTAATCAAGAATCTCCCCAACCCCAACCAACCGCCAATGCCCATCTATATTTCTTGCTATCCCTATTGACTCATTTTCAAAAGGTACTATTGGAATTCTCAAGTTTAATTCAGCTTTATTGTCTTTTACTGAAACAACATTCCCGACTGTGATAGATGTATTGATAGACAAAAGTAAGGGTTCTTGTGTCTTAATTTCTCTAACTTTTTTCTCTTTATTCAAACCATAAACTTTTTCAAACAAGTCAAACTTAACCTTAATCCTTTTAGTTATCTCTGGCAAATCTCCAACATTCCCGACAACACAGCCAGAAAGATTGTCAGCTTTAGTTAATACCGGGTCAAGCTCTGTTTCTAAAGCAAGAGAGCCCCCAGGAACTGCTTCTTCAACTTCATACTTACCCTTAAAAACGCCCAAAACTTTAGTTTTCACTGTCTTATATGTAATTTTATTTTCCTTTTCCAATATCAAACCTGGCTTAATCTCAATTTCCTGGCCTTTTTTTATATTACCTCTTCTTAAAACACCGCCCAAAACCCCACCCCTAATCTTATCTATACTTGTTCCAGGCTTGTTAACATCAAAACTCCTTGCAACAATAAAAACTGGCTTTCCCTGTTTTCTCTCTGGAATCTCAACCCCTATTAAAGATTCCAAAACCTTATCTATATTAACTTCTTGTAATGCAGAACAAGGTATTACTGGAGAATTTTCAGCTATCGTGCCTCTTAAAAATTCCTTAATCTCTTTATAATTTTTACTTGCTTCTTCTTTATCTACTAAATCAATTTTATTTTGAACAACAATTATATTTTCAACATTTTTTGCCTGCAATGCCATTAAATGTTCTCTTGTTTGTGGTTTAATTCCTTCATTAGCAGCTATTAATAAAACTGCTGCATCTATCATTGCTGCTCCCGACAACATTGTAGCCATTAACATCTCATGACCTGGAGCATCTACAAAACTAATATATCTCACTGGCTTGCCCTTTTTTGTATTATACTCTTTACCCTTTCTTATCACACAGTCTGCATATCCCAGTTTAACAGTAATCCCTCTCTTCAACTCATCAGTATGTGTGTCTGCCCACTTGCCTGTTAATTTTTCAAGTAATGTTGTCTTGCCATGGTCTACATGTCCTACTAGACCAACATTTAAACTTTCAAGATTCTCAATATTTATTTTTTCTTCTTTAACCATAAGGTTTTTAATTATAATGTATTTTTAAATCCTACTATGAAAACACTGGTAATAATAAAGCCCGAAGCTGTACCAATAGCTGACAAAATTTTACAAGAGTTAGACGAAGAATTTGAAAGAAAAGAAACTTTTGAAATAACTGTAGATAAAAGCTTTGTCAGAGAATTTTACAGCCATGTTATAGAAGAATTCCCATATTTAGAAAACAGTTTAATTGATCATTTTTCTGATGAAAAATTAATCTGTTCAGTATATGAGGGTGAAAATGTGATTGATGAGATGATGAAAAGAGTGGGTCCTACAGCTCCAGAAAAGGCAAGTGAAGGGACTATAAGAGGAGACTATAGAATTGACATTTTAAGAAAAGCAAGACAAGAAAAAAGATGTGTTAAAAACATAATTCATAGGTCAGATTCTGAAAAAAATTTTAATAGAGAACTTGCAATAATTTCAAGATATAGATAATTATTTTTTCTCTTCTTCTTTAATATTCTTTTTTGGCTTCTCTTCTTTTTTTTCTGCTTTTTTATTTTCTTGCTCTTCTTTCTTATCTTCTTTTACTTCTTTTTTCACTTCTTTCTGCTGTTCTTTCTCTTGCTCTTCTTTCTTATCTTTAGGTTCAAATCTTTCTTTATCTTCATTACTATTATAAATAAAAGCTGAAATTAGAAAAGTTTTCCTGCCAAACTTGCCCTTAACTTTTTTTACAACTATGTTTTCTTTAACATTAAACTGCTTTGAAATAACCTTTTCAGCATCTTCATAGCTTGGATTTTTTTCAGCTTCAACTATAACCTTAACTTCTTTCCTATTAGTTAGGAAATTATCTTTATCTTGTAAAATCTTCATTTTAATTATTGAGACTTAATAGCATAATTACCCTTGCTTTCCTTGCCTACTTTCTTTGCTATTTTAGAATTTTCAGGATCAAGAATAATTAATCTGCCCTTAATCTCTTCACCATACTCCTGACTGCCGCAATTAGGGCATTTATTTCCCTCATATATTAAATCACAGTTTTTGCATACTTTTTTTGCCATTTTCTTTCTTATTTTTTCTTTTCATTTTTCTTTTCTTTCTTTTTCTCTTGTTTCAGCTTTTTCTTTTCAGCTTCAATCCACTTTAAATTGCCTAAACCAGGCTGTCTCATAGTTAATCCTATTGTTGGCCTGTCTTTTTTATAAGATATTGCAACAACCCTTGTTAAACATTCATCTCCTGCTTTTAATGACTTATTGCTTTTCTTTCCCTGTAATGTGTTTGATTTTGAAAATGAAACATAATCATCCATCGCCTGAGAAATATGAACCATTCCTCTCATCCCCCCCAAACTTACAAAAGCCCCAAAATTAGTTATCTCATCAACAATCCCAAAACTTAGTTCTTGTAATTCAGGCTTCCAAGCTAAAACCTTGAATCTGCTTTTATAATATGCTGCCCCATCTCCGGGTATTATAATACCTTCGCCAACATCTGAAATTTCAACAACAGTTATCACTTTTCCTATTTCCTTGCTTATATAATCTGCATATGTCTCTTTTAACTGCTCTCTAACAGCATCCTTAGTAGCAAGACCAAAAAGTCTAGGCTCTACTCTTACATAATCATCTATCTTAGTTAAATAAAACATTATAAAAAATAAGAAAAAATCACTTTTTAAAACTTATGTTTACATAATCACAATTTTCTTCCTGCCCCTCAATGTCAATATCTTTCTTTTCCTTTTTTTCAACTTTTCTTTTAATTCTTTATCCATTGTAGCAACCGCCCCCCTTTCCCAGTTTAAAATACCTTTATCAACATAATCTTCATTTAACTTAACTTTCCAAAACTTTTCCTTATTTCTGTTTATAACTTCTAAAGCTGTCTTCGCATTCTCACTATCTCTTGAATTACCTTTACTCTTCTTTCTTAACTCTTTTAAAACCTCTTCAGGAAGCAACAGCTGGCCAAACTCTCTTGTTTTTAAAAAATCAACTTTCTCTTTAACACAAGTTAAAATAAAACTTGTGTCTAACAAAATTTCCATAAAAACTTTAAGTAAGGATAACTTTTAAATATTGTCAAAATTAATTAATAATAGAAAATAATAGCAATAGATATAAAAATATGATTAATTGTTTTTATACTTGCACTGCTTGCACTATATGTTATTTACTTAAAATGAAAATTAAACAAGGTTAAAATGAAAGAAAGAAATCATGTTCTTAATATTTTAGAACAAACAAAAAAAGCTGTTGAAAAGAAAAATGTTGTTAAGCTGAAAGAGTTAAGCAATCAAACAATACATTCTGCTTCTATATATCAAGATACCGAATCTGTCTTAATTGCTGTAATAATTTACTCGTTAAGCAAGGTTGTTGAAAGAACCAACTATCAAAAATATAAAGATTATAATAGTTTTGTCAAATCATTTATTAAACATATAAAAAAAGCAAGAACTTCCTTAAAAAATAATCAAGAAAAAGAATTTAGACAAGAATTAAAAAATGTTAGAAAAGAAATTTCAAAAATAAGCGGCAACTTTAAAAAACATTTAGAACAGGTTTTTAAAAAATCCAGTATAAACAAAGCTTCAAGAATTTATGAGCACGGGATAAGCATGGAAAAAACAGCTGACTTGTTGGGAATATCAGCATGGCAGCTGGCAGAATATGCTGGTAAAACAGGTATTGCTGATGTCGACTTGTCAATTACCATGACTGTTAAAAAAAGAATTAAATTAGCTGAACAATTTTTTAATTAAAATGTCTAAACAAAAATTGCTGATATTTGACTCAAGCAGTTTAATAAGCTTAACAATGAATGGTTTAGAGTACTTGCTTGAAAAAATGATAAAAAAGTTTAACGGCAAGTTCTTAATTACTGAACAGGTCAAAAAAGAAATTATAGATAAGCCAGAAAATATAAAAAAATACAAGTTAGAAGCCTTAAAAATGAAAAAGCTTTTAGAAAAAAAAGTTTTAGAACTGCCTTCTTCAATTAACATTGAAAATAAAGAAATTGAAAACAAAACCAGAGAAATATTGAAAAAAACTAACCATTCATATTATGCAAAAGATAAGTTTATGAAGATTATACATAATGGTGAAGCTTCATGCCTGGCACTTGCCTTATTAACTAAAAACTATAAAACTGCAATAGTTGTTGATGAAAGAACTACTAGAATGATTGGTGAAAACCCTGAGAATTTAAAAAAGTTATTCAAAAAGAAATTGCATACAAATGTTAAGCTAAAATCTGATTTAAGTTTTTTACAAAACATTAAATTTATTAGAAGCAGCGAACTTGTCTATGTTGCCAATAAAAAAGGTTTGGTCGAACTAAAAAATCATGTATTAGAAGCTCTACTTTACGCTGTTAAAAGCAAGGGCTGTGCTATCTCAACAAGTGAAATTGAAAATATTAAGAAAACTTACAAGTAAAAAACCTCGTATCTGCCATTCCCGTCATGCTCAAAAACAACTGTTTTTCCTGCTTTCAAGGCAAGAGAATATGCTCCTCTTAAGCCCCGAGTTAAATCTGATTTAGTAATTCTATGCTTATGTGTCCTTCTTAATCCTTCTGTGTTGACTTCTGACCTTTCAACAACACACCCTATATTGCCTCTATTTATTGAAATTTGTGAGGGCTTATTATTAATCAAAATTCCTGCTATCTCACTTAACTCTTCTTCAGTAAACTCTCTACTGTTTATAGCTGGATCTTCCATAAAAACCTAAAAGGTTATAAGTTTAAATAATTTTGTAAAATATAAAGATATTTAAATCTCTTTTATTTTTGTACCTTATGGGGGCATAGTTTAACGGCAAAATGGGTGGCTCCAGACCACCAGCTGCAGGTT
>CAZAAB010000034.1:0-5882 GCA_964483015.1 Candidatus Woesearchaeota archaeon
ATGGTATGTAAATGGTTAGAAGTTTGCCCTTTAAGACAGTTAGAAAAGCAAGGCAAGATAAACAAGAAGTGGAAAAAAGAGTATTGTGAATCAAAAAACAATTGGAAAAACTGCAAAAGATATCAGTTAGAAGAAAAAGGAGTTCCTCATAATAATATTTTGCCTGATGGAAAAAGAAAAAATGACAGAAAATAATTTAAAAGAAGCTGTTTACAAGGCTGGCAAGGCTTTATGGAGAATGTTTCCAGTTATTTTAGGAACTATTTTATTAGTCAGTATTGCCAATACCTTAATACCAAAATCATTTTATACAACCATATTCACTGAAAACATTCTGCTTGACCCTTTTCTTGGCTCCATAATTGGCTCAGTTTTGGTCGGCAATCCAGTAGTCAGCTATATTTTAGGTGGTGAGTTATTAAAGCAGGGCGTTAGTTTAATTGCAGTTACAGCATTTATACTTGCATGGGTTACTGTTGGTATTGTTCAGTTTCCTGCAGAAGCCTCAATTTTAGGAAAAAAGTTTGCTATAATCAGGAACATAACTGCATTTATCTTAGCCATAATTGCAGCTATCTTAACTGTATTTATATTAAATCTGATTTAAAATGTTGAGATTAAAACAAGTAAGGAAAAGTTGGTATTATTTGATTATAGTTTTGCTTGTTTATTTTTCTTTATTCTTTATTGACAAACAGTTGTTTTTACAAACCTATCAATTTTTCTACAATATAATAATCAAAATTATTCCTGTCTTAATTGTAATTTTCTCTTTAATGGCTATGATTAATTACTCATTTAAACCAGAAAAAATTATTAAATATTTGGGTCGTGAGTCTGGAATTAAAGGATGGTTAATTGCTATTGGTGGAGGAATCATAAGTCACGGGCCTATCTATATGTGGTATCCTTTAATGGCAGATTTAAAAAACAAGGGCATGAGAATAGGTTTAATTGCCGCATTTTTATATAACAGGGCAATAAAAATACCCTTGCTGCCTTTTATGGTTCTTTACTTTTCATGGCAGTATGTCTTAACTTTAACTGTAGTTATGGTTTTAGTATCTGTAATTCAGGGCTTATTGGTTGAGAAAATAATTCAAAAATGAAAGCAAGAATGTTTAATAAGAGAGCAAAGGAAAATTTGAAAAAAGTTTTAAGCAAGATAAAGATAAATAAAAATATGAAGGTGGCTGACATAGGTTGCGGAGGAGGATTTTACTCTTTCAAATTTGCTGATAAAGTTAAAAAAGTTTATTCATTAGATATAAATAATAAATTTTTAAATTTCGTGAAAAAGCAGGCTGAGAAAAAAGGTTTAGAGAATATAGAAACAATATATGTTAAAGATAGGGTAAAACTGCCAGAAAAAGTTGATTTAATCTTTATTAGAAATGTTTATCATCATTTAGAAAACAGGCAAAATTATTTTAAAAATTTGAAAAAATTTTTGAGAAAAAAGGGCAAGATAATTATAGTTGAATGGGAAAAATCATGGTTTAATCACGGGACTGAGAAAAAAACAATATTAAAAGAGCTAAAAGATTTTTTCAGATTGAAAAAAGATTATAAACTTCCAAGGCAAAGTTTTTTAATATTTGAAAAATAATAAAAAAATGAAAATAGCAATAGCAGCAAATTCTGAAAATGAACAAGGAGAGATAAGTATGGGGGCTGGTCGCGCTTCATTTTATTTAATTTTTGAAAATGGCAAGTTGATAGAAAAGTGGAAAAATCCTTTTTCTAAGGGTGGGGGAGGGGCTGGATGGTCAGTAGCTTACAAATTAGCTGAAAAAAATGTTGGTAAAGTTGTGGCTGGAAATTTTGGCGGAAATATGGGACATGCTTTAAAAGAAAAAAATGTCAGGTTTGAGGAAAGAACTGGAAAAGTATCAGAAGCAGTTGAAAAAGGTAAATAATTTTAATTTATAATTTAAATATCAGAATATAAGGAAAAGACTGGAAAAATAAAATGCCTTGGGTAGATAAAGAAAAATGTGTTGGTTGTGGAATTTGTGTTGATAAATGCCCGGCTAATACTATATCGATGAAAAATGGGAAAGCTATTATTGATATGGACAAATGTATAAGATGTGGAAAATGTCATGAATTTTGCCCTCAAAACGCAATAAGACATGATTCAGAAAAGATACCAATAGAAGTTAAAGAAAACTTAAAAAAAGTTGAAGAAATGATGAAAAACTTTGAAACTATAAAAGAAAAAAAAGAATTTCTAAAAAGAACTATGAAACACTTTAATAAAGAAAAAACCGTAGCTGAAAAAACAATAAAAAAAATTGAAGGTTTAAAAAAGGCAAGATGAATCAAGATAAAATAGGGCCAGAAAAAATCTTGCAAGTTTATGATTCAAAAACAGGAATGAGGGGTATTTTAGTTATTGACAATACTGCCAGGGGGCCTGGGAAGGGGGGTGTAAGAATGGTTAAAGATGTTTCAGTACAAGAAGTTGCAAAATTAGCAAGAGCTATGACTTATAAAACTGCTTTAGCTGAATTGCCATTTGGGGGGGCAAAGGGAGGTATTATAGCCGATAGTAAGGAAATAAATGGGGGGAAGAAGGAAAAAATAGTGAGAAGTTATGCTCGTTCTTTAAAAGAAATAATCCCTGAAAAATATGTTTCAGCTCCAGATATGTATATGGGCAAGAAAGAGATGGACTGGTTTGCAGACGAATTAAACAGTAAAAAAGCTTGTACTGGAAAAAGCGAGGAAGCAGGAGGAATACCTCATGAGCTTGGGAGTACTGGCTATGGAGTTGTAGAGTCAATTAAAGTTGCGGCAGAACATACTAGATTAAATTTAGAAAACAGTAAGGCAGCTATAGAGGGTTTTGGGGAAGTTGGCAGGGCAGCGGCAAAATTTTTATCTGACCTAAAAGCAAGAATAGTGGCTGTTTCAGACTCAAAAGGGGTTATTTATAATTCAGAAGGGTTAGACATAGAAAAATTAAAACAAGCTAAAGAAAGTAAGGGAAGTGTTATAAAGTATGAAAATGGCGAAGTTTTAGATAATTCTGAACTATTTGAATTAAATATTGATATTTTGGTTCCTGGTGCCAGACCTAATGTCATAACTGAAAAAAATTATGATAAAGTTAAGGCAAAAATTATAGCAGAAGCTGCTAATATTCCGATATGCAAGGAAATTGAGAAAAAGTTGTGGGAAAAAGGAAAAATAATCATACCAGATATTATATGTAATGCTGGGGGAGTAATCAGTTCTTATGTAGAGTATAAAGAAGGAAAAAAAGAAGAAGTTTTCCCTATGATAAGTGAGAAAATCAAAAGAAATACCAAATTCGTTTTAGAAAAATCAGATAGGGAAAAAATCGATTATAGAGAAGCTGCCTTAAAAATTGCTAATAAAAGACTGAGAAAAGAATGAACAAATTAGAAAAGATAAATTCAGAGATAGAAAAATGTGAGAAGTGTAAATTGCAGGAAACAAGAAAAAACCCTGTTCCAGGTCAGGGAAATCCTGATGCAAAAATAATGTTTATTGGTGAGGCTCCTGGAAGAGAAGAAGATTTGCAAGGAAAGCCTTTTGTGGGAAAAGCGGGCAAAATACTTGATACATTGTTAAATTCAGTAAATTTGACAAGAAAAGATATTTTTATTGCAAACATACTAAAATGCAGGCCTCCTAAAAACAGGAATCCAAAACAGGGAGAGATAAAGGCCTGTTCTAACTATCTTGATAAGCAGATAGGAATAATAAACCCAAAAGTTATAGCCTGCTTAGGCAATTTTTCTGCTAAATATATACTTGAAAAATATGGTTTAAAAGGCAAGATTGAGGGAATAAGCAAGATTAAATGTAAAATATTCAAGGTTTCTACATTGTCTGGAGAAATAAATATAATCCCATTATATCATCCTGCTGTAGCAGTTTATGACCCCAAGAAAATAAAAGACTTGAAAAAAGACTTTCAAATTTTAAGGAAATTTGCAATTCCAAAAGATATTTAAACTGGCCTATTTTTAAAATTAAAATGGAAATAGAAATTAATGATGAAAATTTTGAAAAAGAAGTTATAGAAAAAAGTAAGGAAAAGCCAGTAGTAGTTGATTTTTGGGCTCCATGGTGCCAACCTTGTTTAATCTTAGGACCTACTTTAGAAAAAATAGCTGGAGATAATGATAAATTTATCTTAGCTAAGTATAATGTTCAGAAAAATAAAGAAAATGCTTCAAAATACGGCGTTATGAGTATCCCAGCTGTTAAAATGTTCAAAAATGAGAAAATTGCTGATGAATTTGTTGGTGCAAGGCCAGAAGCTTTTATTCAAGATTGGTTAAATAAAAATTTATAACTTCTTTTGTTATTAAATTGTTTCATTATTATGTAACAGTTAAATAATCCTTTTTAGATGGTTTCAATATAATGAAGCAATGGAAAAGTTTATAAATTGGGTCTTTTTCTTTTTCTTATGAAGTTAAGAACAATAATCTTATTAATATCCTCATTTTCTTTTATTAGTTTAATCATTTTTTTATCATTGCTTTTAGGGGAGCATTTACAAGTTAAAAGTTGTGGCTGTCCAAAAATGGTTAGCCAAAACTTTATAGTTCTTTTTATAATATTATCAGTAATCTTTGTAAGTGGTTTTGTTTATTTTCTTTTATCTTTACAATTAGAAAAAAAGCAGGAAAAACTTGAATTTAACTTAGAAACAATTATAAAATTTTTAGATAAAGATGAAAAGAAAATTCTAAATCGGGTTAAAGAAGAAGGGGAAATTAAGCAGTCTAAAATAGCTCTTTCAAAAGTCAGGGTTCATAGAGCTGTGAAAAAATTGTGGGAAAAAGATTTAATTAAAAAAGAAAAATATGGCAGGACAAACAAGTTAAAATTAAATAAAAAATTCGATTTAAAGTGAATAAAAAAATAATCTTAATGCTTGTAATTTTTTTCTTATTTGCTAGTTTAACTTCTGCCCAGGATTCACAAACAATTTGCTCTATTTATTTTACTGGTGTTGGGTGCCCCCATTGTGCAGCTTCAGACCCTATTTTACTTCAAGAGTATACAGCTAGTTATCCCAACCTTGTTGTTATTGAGTATGAAATATACCAAACTTCAGAAAATGGACAAGTTTTCCAGGAATACATTTCAAAAGCTAATGCTCAAGGAGGGATACCTCAGATGATAATTGGGAATGAGGTAGAAACTGGGGAATATAGCTCTGGAGGTGGCCCCACAACAACATGGACAAAAGAGAAAATACAAACTTTAGATTACTCAAAATGTAAGCTTTCTGATGGTACAGAAAAGTTTTTTGAAAAGCTAAATTTAAATGAACTGCCTGGAAATCCTAAAATCTGGACTGATGACAGGGTTTTAATAAAGCAGGGAAGTGAAAACGGAACAATTAACTGGATACTGCAATGGAATGATAACTATAATTTTATTGAAAACCCTTATTTAAACAATTCTGTAAAAAATCTTCTTTTCTCAAATATTAAAGACAGTTTGAAAAAAATAAATTATGAAGAAATAGATGCAAGACCTGTTGCTTTATCTGGGAAAAGCGTAGAGTTTGACAATGCTGTCAAGTTTAAAACAAGGCAGGAAGAAACTGCAATACAAGAAGAGCTCACAATTATCAAACTAATCTCTTTAGCTTTAGTAGATGCGGTAAATCCTTGTGCCTTGGCTGTCTTGACTTTAATGTTAATAGCCATACTTACTTATAATCCTAAAGATAAAAAAAATCTGCTTTTAGCTGGGTTGGTTTTTTCTGCTTCAGTATTTATAATGTATTTAATTTATGGGCTTATAATTATTAAGTTTTTCCAGCTTGTTCAGGCCTTAACTTCTGTTAGATTGTTGTTATATAAAGTATTAGGTTGTGTAGCAAT
>CAZAAB010000034.1:5892-6622 GCA_964483015.1 Candidatus Woesearchaeota archaeon
TTTAGGACTTCTGAATATCAGGGACTTTTTTGTGTATAAGCCGGGCTCATTAGGAACTGAGATGCCTTTAAAGTTAAGACCTAAAATGAAATCTTTAATAAATAAAGTTACCTCTCCAAAAGGCGCTTTTGTAGTGGGTTTGTTTGTCACTCTATTCTTGCTGCCATGCACTATAGGGCCTTATGTTATTGCTGGAGGTATTTTATCTGCTATGAAATTAGTTAAGACAATACCTCCCTTGCTTTTATATAATTCTATTTTTATTGCCCCAATGGTAATACTTACAATTCTTGTTTTTTTAGGCGTTTCAAAAGTTGAGGATATTTCTGGGTGGAAAGATAGAAATATTAAGAAATTGCATTTATTTGCCGGCATAATAATGGTAATGTTGGGTGTGGCTATGGTGGCGGGGTGGGTTTAAAATCTTAAGGTTTCTTATTTCTTAAATTATGCCTTTCAATTTCTGGGTCATAATTAGTTAAAGTCCCGTATACTAATTCTGCTTTTTCTAATCTTTTTTTCATTTTTTTTTAAATTTTCTGGTTTTATTGGTGCTCCCCCTAATCTTAAATACATAACTCCTTACTCTCTAATAGGTAAACATTAAAATAATTCTCTTTTCTTTCATCTTGAGATGGCGAATGCTCTGCTTCTTTTACCGCATATCTAATTATGAAAGAGTGTTCATCCAACCTTTGGGAATGGGTTGGCCCAACCTCGAATCTATGAC
>CAZAAB010000035.1:0-6419 GCA_964483015.1 Candidatus Woesearchaeota archaeon
CATCCATCTTGATGTTTAATTAAGAGTTAAAACCAATATATAAATCTTATCTATTGTATTAGAAAATGTTAGAAAAACCAAAAGCTTAAAAAGCCTAATTTATCTCATTAATAACATAAAAACAATAAACAATTAATGAAGGTCTTATTTTTAAATATATTTTTAAGTTAAATAAATGGTTCTAAAAAAATTTATTTGTAAGGGGGTTTTGTAAAAATGAAAGGAAAAGTAAAATGGTTTAATAGAATGAAGAGATTTGGCTTTATTGAAGTTGAAGGCAAGGATGATGTTTTTGTTCATCAATCAGCTTTAGCAGAAGGAACTAAAATGTTGAATGATGGAGATGAAGTAGAATTTGATGTTGAAGAAACTGATAAAGGCTTACAAGCTAAGAATGTGAAAAAAACTGGCGAAGCGGGCGAAGAAGAAAGTGAAGAAGAAAAGCCTGTTGAAGAAGAGAAAGAAGAGTAAAGAGATTTCTTAGTTATTTTTAATTTTATTATTTTATTTTAGAAATTTTTTCTTGTTAAATTGATAAGTAGTTTAGTATGCCTGCAAATGAAACCCATAAAAAGTACGGCCATAACAAGTAGCTTGCTTTTTTACTGATCTTATATGTAGAAAAAATTAAGATTAAAATTGAAAACCACAACAAGATTAAATCAACAAGAGCAAGTAGGGGGTTTTGTAAATAAAAATAAAAAAAGCTCCATAAAATATTTAGCAAGAAATTAATTGAAAATAAGGTAATTATTTTATTATTTTTTGACTCTGTTAAAGAAAAGTACAAACTTAACGCTATTAAAAAGAAAAGAATGTTCCACACTATTGGGAAAACATAGTTGGGAGGGGTGATAGATGGTTTTACAGTTTCGTAGTAATCTGAATTTGATGATGTAAACAAGCTACCTGTAAATGCTACTAAGTAAACCAAGATCAAAGCAAAAATCAAAACTTTCCAGTTAATTTTCATTTTTTGCTTTTTGAATTTATTAAACTATAAATAAGTGCTATTATGAAATAAGCTGGAATTATAAAAAAAGTTATAATAAAAAAGAATATAGATAAAAGGTTATTTATCCCAGAAAGAAAATTATGTAAAAGAAAAGAAAAAAGCCATAAAATTAATGCTACACTTAATTTTTCATTTTTAAAATTGATTGAAAATAATTTTTTAATCATTTCCTTCTTGTTCAGACTTGAATTTAGATATTATCATTATGCCTATAACTGCTATTATTGTTACAATAACTGCTGTTACAAGTTTGAATAAATAGAGATGGTCAGAAACCCCTGTCAGTTTGACTGCTTTGTTTACTGCTTCTGAGATAAAGTCGCGCCAGGATAATGCTATTAAAAAGCCAAGTGCTGCTAGGATTGCTGTAACAATTTCTTTTTTAAATTCTTTTTTAAACTTTTTTACTTTTTCCTTCATTTTTTTTATTTTTTGGTATAAAGTGAATAAACCAGATTATCCAAAAAAGCCAGACAGCTTGCAGATAATTTCCTTTAATGATTCCCGGAATTGAGAATAAAGCAAACAATCCAAAAAAGCCAAAATGCCAATTTTTTCGCATCATTTTCTACTTCTTTTTTCTAACAAGAAAAAAGAATATTTAAACTTAAGTATTGTTGCAGGTAACATATTTATGAAAATATAATGAGTTATGCAAGAGAAAAAGAAAGAAGATTCAGAAGATAAATAGTTTCTAATCTATTTTTAATTTTATTGTTTTGTTTTAATCATATGCAGATATTTAAATTATTGAACAAATATTTAAACAGGTGTTGGGATTATTCATTGATATGTTTTTTAACTAAACTTCCCTCTTCGTGTTCACGCGGGGAGTTATGTTCTGCTTTTTTGACAGATTCTCTTGTATTCTCATTAAAGAAATACTTATTACAACCTTGAACGCCGGAGCTTGCTAATCCTATAACAAAAGTGGTGGCAAGTATTGTTACTAGAGTTAGAGGGAATGCAGCCATTCTAGATCTTACTCTTTCATAATCGCTCGTTCTTCTATTCCTCCCCTCACCATATTCTTCTCTTGTTGCCTCATCATAACTTAAATAAAAATCGCCCATTCTACTTATTCCCAGTAAGAAGACTTTATAAAATGAGATCTTATAAAATTAGGACATTTTATATCTTTTACAAAAATAGTTATAAAGATGTAATAAAAATTTTAATAAAACCAAAAGTAATTTAAAGTATGAAAAAAAAGTATTTTTATGAAATTGGATAAAAAAGACTATAAAATTTTAAAAGAGTTAGACAAAAATTTCAGGCATCCTTTTTCCAGAATAGGGAAGAAGGTAGGCCTGTCAAAAAATTCTGTTAGATTGAGATTTAAGAAATTAAAAAAATTGACCCTTCACAACACAGTGGGCATTAACAATGAATTGATTGGTTACAGGCTTGTCAAGATATTTTATTCTTTTGACTTTTTTGACAAAAAACTTGAAAAAAGAATTGAAAAAAACCTGAAGAAAAACAGCAATATCCTCTGGGCCTCTAGGCTGTATGGGCAGTATGATTTGGGAATTGGCATAATCGTTAAAAATCTTGACACCTTAATTTCTCAAGTTAGCGACTTTAATGAATCTTTTTCAAGTAAAATAAATCAAAAAGAAATGCAAATAATTTACAGACAAATTTATATGAGGAATAACTTTCTTCACAAAAAGCCAATAAATAAAAAATATAAGATTATTAGAGGTGATACAATAAGTTTGAATGAAAATGAAAAAAAATTTTTAGTTGAGTTTAAGAATAATCCAAGGATGAATTTGGTAGATTTGGCTGAAAAATTGAATTTATCTTTAAAAACTGTTTCAGATATAAAAAAGAAGATGGAGAAAAAAGAAGTTATTACAGGATATTTTATGACTATAAACCCTGAAAAATTTGGGTATAGTAAATTTAAATTGTTGTTGCAACTAAAAAACCTAAAAGATTACGAAAATTTAGAGGATTATCTTTCCTCTGTAAAAAACAATTGTTATATAACCAAAATGTTGGGGTTATGGGATTATGAAGTTGATGGTTTTTATAAAGACGTTCATAAGTTGCAAAAAAAGATAGAGGATATGAAGAAAAATTTCAAAAACAGATTCAAAAAAATTTCAATTATCAGTTTGGGAAAAAGAATTGCGACAAATAAAGGGGATTTTTTAAAGTGATTTATCCCTCCATCATTGCATCATAGGGAGATTTTACTTTTTTTAATTCCTCGTTGCTAATATGCGTGTATATTTGTGTTGTTGATAGATCGGCATGCCCTAATAATTCTTGAATTTTTCTTATATCAACTCCACTTTCGAGAAGATGGGTGGCAAACGAATGTCTTAATGTGTGCGGGGAAACTTTCTTTTTTATTCCTGCTTTATTGGCTGCATTTTTTACTATTTTTTGTATATTTCTTGAAGTCATTTTATCTTTTTTTCCCGAAATAAGATTTTTTTTATTCTTTTGTTTTTGTTTTTCTGCTTGTTCTTTTAATTCTTGCTCTAAAAATGAGGGGATGTTAAAAATTCTGTCTTTTTTCCCCTTCCCTTTTCTTACATGTCCTATTTTTTCTTCAAAATTCAAATCTTCAAGTTTTAAATTTACTAACTCAGAAACACGGAAACCGCAAGAGTAAAGTAAAGAAATAATTAGATTGGACTTTTTGTTTTTTGTTGAATTAATAATTTTTTTGACTTCTTCTTTGGTTAAAACTGATGGTATTTTTCTCTCTTTTTTTGGCCTCCTAATATTCTTAGATATATCTTTTCCCAAAATGTTTGAAAAAGCAAACTTTATTGCTGATAAAAATAAAATTGTTGTAGAAGAAGATTTGTTAGAAAGATTTTCTGCCATGTATAGTTTTAAATCATCTTCAGTTATTTTTTCCGGCTCTTTTTTTACAAGGTTGAGAAGTTGAGAATTTGCTCTTATGTAGTTTTTAATTGTATGTTCTGAATTTTTACTTATTTTTAATTCTACTTCTATTTTTTTCAAAAATTCTTGCTTTTTCATATTTCGACTCCTAACTTTCTTAGATTTTTAATCAATTGTATGTTGTTTTTGAATAATATTGATTTAAGCCCAAGTTTTTTAGCTGCTTCTGTGTTCCATTTTTGATCATCAACAAAAATTGCTTCTTTTGGTTTTATTTTTAATTTTTTTAGAATTAACTTGAATATTTTTGGGTTTGGTTTTCTCATCCCTACATCGCAAGAATAAATAGAAACATTAAATTTCTTATTCCATCTTTTTTTAATTAGTGCTTCTTTAGAAATGTGCCATTGATCAGAAAGAATTGCAATTTTATACCCTCGTTTTTTCAGATTAAATGCTATTCTATATAATTTTTTGTTTTGCTTGAATTTTTTTCTGTATGCTTTAATAAAAAGTTTTTCTAATTTATCTGAAGAAGTTCCTAAACTTCTTGCCATTGCTTTTAATGCATTATTTTTAGTTGTTTTCCCTTCAATTGATTTAAAATATGCAGAATCTAAAGAATCAAAATACTCGTCTATTGATAATCCTAGTTTTTTAGCAACAAAATTATGTACTCCTGATACTAAATATCCTTTCTTGCTTTTTACAGGATTTCTTGCTAATTGCAATACTTTTCCGATATCAAATATCACTGCTTTGATTTTGTTCATTTTTACCTTTTTTTCTTTTCTTTACTAGCAGGTTATACGAACTTTCTCTTTTTATATTTTTGGTAAGATTTATTAAGTTTAAAAACCAAATCAAAAGATTTAAATATAACCACCACTAGGGTTATAATAACCTAAATAAAGGTTATTTTATTTAAGATGAATTTATTGGAATTTTTAAAAAAAAATGAAAACTGTAGAAAGATTTTTGGCAAGCGAGAGTTAAAGATAATTGAAAAGCAGTTAATGGGGGTAAACTTAACTCAATCAGAAAAAAATAGATTATCTAGAGATATAAGAAAAAAATTTAAATTTATTTCAGAGACATGTAAATTTAAAGATAAATTTGATTTAAAAAAAGGTCAGGAAATAAATAATATTGTAGAGGAGACAAAAGAAATTATACTTGAAGACAAACAAGCTGGAAAAATTAAAAAAATATTGTTATTTGGTTCTGTTGTTAAAAATAAATTAACCTTAAGATCAGATATTGATTTTGCTGTAAAATTTGATAAAATAAGCAAGAAGCAGGCTGGAAAATTTAGAATAAGAATACATGGAAAAGTTAATAATAAAGTAGATGTGCAAGTTTTTAGATTTTTGCCTGAAAAAATAAAAAAACAAATTAAAAAAAATAGTAAATTTATTTACAAAAAATGAATCGGATTAAAGATAAAATTGAGGAAATTGAAGAGTATGTTGAAGAATTAAAACCTGCTCTTCCTTCAAGTTTTGAAGAATATGAGAAAGATTATAAAATAAGAGCTATATGCGAAAGATATTTTGAAAAAATTATAGAAGCTGTAACTGACTTAGCTTTTCTTATTATTAAAAAGAAAAGTTACAAAACTCCTGAAAATGATAAAGAAGCATTTGATATTTTAATTAATGAGTAAATAATAAATGAGAAACTTGGAGAAAAATTAAAAGAAGCAAAAGGTATGAGAAATGTGATTGCTCATGAATATGGCAAAATTAATGATGAATTAGTATTTGAAGCTGTTAGCTCTGAATTAATTCAGGATGTTGGGGCGTTTTTAGAGAAAATTAAGAATCTCTTTTAATAAGATTTATTAGGTTCTGAATTTTAAATTTGATATGGAAACAAAAAATTTTGGGATATTGTTAGCGTTCTTTGGATTATTGTTAATCTTTCGTAAATCTATTCCTTTGCCGGAAAAAATAATGGCCATTGTTGCATGAATAGGATTTGGAATTGCTGGCATTGCATTAATAACTTCTCACTTAAGAAAAACGAACTAATCTGCATTAAGCTTGCCTTAATTAACATTAAAATAATTTAAGAGAATATTTTGGAAGGTTCTTAATCATAGAATAAGAAAAAGCCTCTCAGAATGGCTCTATGAAAGCTAAATAAATATGCACTAAGGTCGACTTAATGAACAAATAAAATAGTTCCGATAATGTATCTTGTACGAAGTTTTTTGGGTATTTTTGGGGTTTTTTGGGGTTTCTGGCTTATTTTTGATTTTATTCTTCTGGAAATGCAGATTCTTGAACTTCTCTTAATGTATATCTAAGGTTGTCTCCTTTGGTTTCGTTTCTTCCCGAACTTTCTTCTGTGCACAAAGGTGAGCTTTGTTCAAATGCTTTTCTTTCTAAATCGTTTGCTGGTCTTAACATATAAGAAGAATTAAAAGCATATCTTGATTCTTTTCCATCTCTCATTCTTACATGATATTCTCTGTTTTTAAGATCTATCCTTTCGATTTTTACTGTTTTGCTTGTATGAATATCATACC
>CAZAAB010000036.1:0-6112 GCA_964483015.1 Candidatus Woesearchaeota archaeon
CTGTGGATGTAGCAGCGAATTCCAACATTACCCTGACTTTTGATGAACCGATTCGCCTTTTACAGATTTTTTGAAACTTTTCAAAGGTTTCAAAAGACAAGGCAGCTAAAACATTTCTTCTTTTAAATGTAGGGTCAATAAAAACAATAGGAGAATTTAATTTTGCCTCATTCATTTCTTCTACAACTTTTTTATTTTTATAATGATTAGCAGGGTCAATAACTATTTTGCCTTTAACTTTTGCCATTTTTTTCACAAATTTTAAAAAAGAGCCATAGTAAATAATCAGCAATTCTAAAGAATATCCAGAAAAACCATTTATATAAGACTCTGCCCCGTAAGCATCATTAGCATAACAAAAAGATTTTGCCAAAATAATCTCATCTTCAAGATCTTTTTTTATATTTTTTTTAACATAAGAAACATGAAAATAACTTAAATCAGTAACATTTCTTGCTTCAGAAGGTTTTCTTATTTTAACAACAGGAACAACCTCAAAATTAATTTTATTTTTCTTAACTTGAAAATAATCTCGTGAGCCATGAATTTTTCTTGCCTTAAATTTTTTCAGAGCTTTTTCTAATAATCTTGAAATATTATTATATTTTTTATCAAACCTGACAAAAACATCAATATCTTGCTTTTCCTTTCTTAATATTGTTTTTTTAGCCAAACTCCCGCCAAGAAAAACATCAGCACTTATTTTCTCCTTATTCAACTGCTTTTTTAATTTTTTTTTAAATTTATTGGCTTCCTTATTCAATTCTCTAAATTTTTCATCTGTAAGCTTAATTCTCTCTAACTCTTTTTTTAAAAAACCAAATTTCATTTTTCCTTTTCTCTTTTTAGAGTAGAAGCAAGGTCAATAATATACTTGCCTTCTTCTAACTTATAGATAAGGGGCTTTTTTTGACTAAACAAGTTTACCAAATCAAGTTCAAATTTTCCAGGTTTTAAAACCCTAATTGATTCTAAGTCAAGAATAACCGGCTCTTCTTCTCTAACCCCAATAATATCTCTAACATCTTTTTCAATTTTCTTTTTCTCATCTTTATTCAAGTTAACTAAGGGTTTTTCTTTTGATTCTTCATACTTCTCTTTTTTGATATAGAAAAAGAACTTACTACCACAGCTACTACAACCTTTTAATAACTCAGGTGCAGCATCTTTATACAATTTTCCACAATGTACGCATTGATGTGGCATCTTATGACCTCCTAATTTCCATTTTATTTATTGCAAGGGTACTGGATGACATTGGCATTTTTACAAACCCTTATTTAATGAGTTTATTATTTTGAACTTGTGAAATGATATTAGCATTTTATAACATCTTATTTTGTTTTAAATTTGTTATGTGTTTGTGAGTTAACATTGGTAAGAGAAAAAACAGAAATAACTATTTAAAATTAATGTTTAATCACTCAGCATCAAGTCAATTTTTGAAGGGTCTTTTTTAACTTCTTTTACTATTGAAGCAGGCCCTATAACAGTTAAAACATCTCTCTGCCCAACAAGAAATTTTGCCACATTACTTCTTATTTTATCAATAACATTGCTATTCTCTCCCGGCTGTATAATTGCTAACTCTACACCCTTAAAATCCTTAATCTTGTCAACTAAAGCCATTGTTGATTGTATTAATGAGGCTTCTTCTGTAGCTTCTAACCTGCCTTGTAAAACGACAATTTTATTTTCTAAAACAATATCCAACAATTTTTTCACTCTTTCGTGACTGCTAAGTTTTGAAATATCATTATAAGGAATAAAACTTAATGTAAGCTTACCCAGCTTTTTCTTACTCTTCTTTTTCCTCTTTTTTGCCATTTTCTAACTAGTTTTATTAATCACTTCTTTTTCTATAGGAAAAGTAACTTTTGAAGCACCTATATAAAAATTTATTTCATTACCATCAACATTTTTTTCATACTTAACCTTAACCGGAATTGTTTCTGAATAAATACTAAAAGTTAGTGTGAAAAGGAGAACAGCTACAATTATCAATAAAATGATTGTTCTCTTTTTCTTACTTTTCTTTTTCATTTTACGCTCTTTTAACTAACTTAAAAACATTTTCATAAAACTCTTCCATATTTTTCCCGTACTTTGCTGATATTCCAACAACATCATACTCTGGGAAGGCGGCTTCAATTTTTTTAACATCAGATTTTTTCAAGTCTATTTTATTTCCAATAATCAAGACAGGGATTTTTCTTGCCATTAAGTTGCCAATAATAGTAATATTAACCTGATTATAAGGATTTTTTGTGCTATCTAAAACAACAACAACAGCATCCATATCTTCCAACCATTTAATTGACTCTACAACTCCTTGTGTAGCCTCTTTAGCCCTTTTTCTTGCTTTTTTCTTTTTCATCCCATACTTAATAAAGTCTTCATAGTCTATTTTAGTGGCAATTCCTGGAGTATCTACAAGCTTAAATGTCAATTTTTTATTTTTATACTCGATTTCAACTTTTTCTTTAAACTGAACCTTTCTTGTTTCATGAGGTATTTTAGTAACACTTCCAATTTCTTCACCAGTCCAGTCTTTGCAAATTCTATTAGCAAGAGAAGTTTTTCCGGCATTTGGAGGGCCATAAAACCCTATTCTTCTTTCTCTTTTGCCTCTAAAAAGACCGTTCAAAACTCTTTTAAAAAAGTTTTTTACTATTCTTATTACCATTTTTATTACTCTTTAAAAGATTGGCTATTTATAAATTTTCTTCTATCTTTTACTGTATTTGAAGAACCCTGTTTTTTATTAGAAAAACCAATTTTAAATCTTTTTAAAAAAGCTTCTAAGTCAACAGGCATTATACCTTCACCTTTCAACTTCTTAAAAGCATAATTTATTTTTTCACCAGACCACCCATTTTCTTTTAACTTCTTTTTAATCTCCCCCCTGCTTAAACCTTGTTTTTTAGCATTTTCAATAAAATTGATTAAGTTAAATAAGTTATTCCTGTTTTTGAAAAGTTTTTTCTCATAATACCTTTTATACCAATACTCTAAGCCAAGATAGGCAAAAAAAGCAGCCAAAATTAAAAGAAGAATCCATAAAAAAGCCCACCCCCATGGCTTACAATCGCTTCTACAGTTTTTCCAGTTTTCGCCTTTTTCTTTTTCACAAATGCTGTTAAAATTACAAGGTCCTGGCTCTTCACTTACAGTTAATTCTTCAAAAACAGGGGAAGCATAGACAACTATTTCTTCTACAGACAGGTCTTTTAAAACAGCAAACATAATCTTTTTATTTTCAATTTTTTGAAACCTTACAGCCACAGCTTCATCAAAATCTTTGGTATTGTATGTTTTATCAAACAAAATATCTTTATGCCCAATAATCAAGTATATTTCTTCATCTTTTTCTTGTTTTGGCTTTATGTTTAAGGTAAAAAAACTGGCCAGGTTTTTTAATTTTTCATCATAATAAGCAAGCATATAATCTGTTTCTAAGGTCATGTCTAAATTTTCCTGACACCAAGCAGCTATCGCTTTTTTATAGCTTTCTTCCCGCTCTTCATTATAAATTCCAGCATTAAGCTTATAAAATAATTCTGGTTTAATCTGGTTCCAGTCTGTGTAAAAAGGTATAGAACCAAAATTCGAAGTTTCTAAATATTTCGGAATTTTAATCTCACTTAAGTTATTCATTATAGAATTAAATTCTTCATCAGTTGTTGCAGATTCATATTTCCTCTTCCACATTTTAATTTCTTGTTCCAAACTGCTAATATCAATTTTCTCTTTTATAACTTTTTTCTTAAACTCGGGCATTTCTTGCATCTGACTTGTAATGTTGTCAATCCTATCTTCATAATCTTTTATAGTAGAATTAACAAATTTTTCAGGAGAGTCAACTGTAATTGTAAATTCTTTACTTGCCTTATAGCCATCTTCATCTTCAATTTCAATATTTAATTGGTAATTTCCTGTTTCCTGGAAAACATACTCAACCTTGTTTGTTTCTGTAGTTTTTACTTCTCCACTAAAATTCCATACATAACTCACAATACTTCTGTTAGAAGGCAGTTCAACATTTACAACATAAGTAGAAGAAACAGCAGAAGAAACATGTGTGGGAAAAACACCCCTAATCATTGGGACTTTTTCAACTGAAACCTCTTCATCTAAAATCTCTTCTTCATCTAACTTTAACCTTAAAGAGTAATTTCCATAAGAAGAAGGCACAGTTATGTTTGCCTTGCTTAAGTCAAGTTCAACAAAATTAGAATAAATAGAAGCAGGCTCTGTGTTTAAATCATAAAAACTGTTAGTAGTTTCACCTGTTGCAGGATGTCCTTGTTCAGTATACTGCAGGTTAAGATTAGAAAGTTCCATATTTAAATTAGTAAAAGCTTCAAATTTAATAGGTACAACACAGTCAGACTCACAATCATACTTGCCATTAACAGTTCCATACCTGTCTGATAAGTAATTTTTTATGTCAAGAACCAGGCTATTTTCACTTTCTTCCTCATACTCTTCTTGATTAAACTGAAAAGAGCCTATATTGTCAAATTTACTGCCTCTGGCAAAAATATAATAGTCAAAGTTATACTCTGAAAAATCTGCAGGATTTCCATAAAAACCACAAGGCTCCTCATCTTCTCTTTTCACTCTATACTTTGTATTGCTACTAACTTCTAAACATACATAATATTCTTTATTTTTACTGTTTTCAAAATTAACAACACATCCTATCTCGCTTCCTTCTAAAGAAGGTTCTTCAATACTGCAAGAAGAATCTCCAGAAGCCAGGTTTCCATCTAATTCATAAATTTGCATAGTCAATAAGTTTTCATTCCATTCTGTTGATTCATTACCCTTTACCCATGCCCCTAACTTAAATTTTTTAGCTTTAGGCAGGGTAATTTTTTCACAATATTTATTGTTTCCAATTAATTTTTCTTCAGTATCAACATTTTCAAAACACCCCAACCCGTTATCAATACCACACTCATATTCTTCAGTTACTTTATCTGGCTCCCACTTTTTTATGCCATCACTTAAAACATCAATTTTTAAGGGTACAGAACAAGAAGCAGCATTTTCACAAGAAACATTAAAGCTTAAACCATTGACATTATCAACCATTCCCGCTAATTTTAACCCTACAATTTCTTCTTCATCATAATTAAGAGAAAAACTTTTTTCTGTATCTACATTACTTGCTTCATGACTATCTTTACAATCAAGAGGCGAGCAATTATATTTTACATCATTTAAATCAAGAAAATCTTTTAATTTTATACTGCCAGAAAAATCTTCTGCTCTAATTAAGCTGTCAGCATTTTCACCATCAAAAGAAATATTTATAATCCCTTTCAAATTCTCACCTGAAAAATAAGATTTTTCTAAACTATAATTTGCTTGAAAGGCAGAAGCTAAAGGCAGTATTAAAATAAGCATAAATATCAGTGTTTTCAGCCCCTTTTTAACCATTTTTAAAAAAGTAAAAAGAACTTTATAAAGTTTTCATTTTCTTTTTTGTTTTGAAAAATAATAAAAAATTATAATAAAAGTTATAGCTATTATTAAACTTGCAAGCGAGAAGAAACCTAACAAGGCTTCTGACATGCAATCTCTGTCATAAAAATAATCTTGGCAATCTCCTGGCGGATTATCCCCATTCCATACAGCAGTTATATTATACCTGATAATGCCTAAACTCTCACAATAATCAGTAACATTGCCAAGTTTGTATTTACAGTAAGGTTGGTCAGTATTGCAAAAATTAGATAATTTAGAGTCAGAAATATCTTCTCCGTAATAACTTTCACCATTTTTACTGAATTTATTTCTTGTCATAGCAATACATTCCCCATCCCACCCGCATACACATTCGATTGTTCTTACACAGCCCCCATACTCTTCTTCATAACCACAAAAATAACCGTTTTGACGTAAGCTGGGATTTAGTATATTGACGGCAACAGAATTATCACTTCCACAACTTTTTTCACTAAACATACTGCAGTTTCCTTTTTCACACTGTCCTGTTTCTTTATTACAATATGGCTTTTCAGGGGGACAGCAGTTGTTTGGAGAATCTTCTGCTGTTTCTTCTTTATAACATTCATAATTCTGATTACTCCATTTTGTTAAA
>CAZAAB010000037.1:0-4461 GCA_964483015.1 Candidatus Woesearchaeota archaeon
CCCATGCACATTTTTCTTCATCAGTACCTTTATTTAAAAGCTGGCATGCCTGTCCCAAACTTTTACATCTATACTCTGTACAAGGGTATAAATCTGAGTTGCATTCTTCACAATTAGAGCCGCCTTCTGGAGCTTCATAAGGATAACATTCAAATGTCACTATTTCTTTAGATTCTTCTTTCCACATCATATTTAAGACAATGAGGCCTATAACAATGCCCCCGGCCCACGGGACCCAACCTTTTAAAGCCCCTCCTTCATAAAGAAAATCAGGTCCAAAATACTCTAATGAACCTCCTTTAGCAAAAAGCCCTCCTTCTTGTCCAAGAGTAGCTAACAATTTGCCACTCCCAAAACCTGCTGATAATGCTCCAGATAAAGCATCAGTTTTTCCTTCTTCTAATCCAAATACTGAGCCAATCATTTGGCCGGCAATGTAAGCAATTCCTGCCCATTCAGCTCCAGAAATGATTGCATCTAATGTTCCCCCTGTCCCAAAAAACCACCCTCCCTTTTCAGCAACAGTTTTTTCACTTATTAATCCTGTTTTTTCAGCAAGCCATGATGAACCGCCAGCTTTTACTGGTGCGTTTCCCAGTCCTTTTTTATCGCCACCGTCTTTTTCAGCCGAGTTATCGATAGGCTCCAATTCTCCGGTCTCAGGGTCTTCGAGATAGTATTTTCCGTCAATTTTTTTCAAAACTGGAAGATTTTCAGCATAAACTGTTTTAGTCAAGCCAATTAAAAATGAAAATGCGAACACAGCCAGAATTAAATTTATAGCTAAAAAACCTGCTCTTGCCTTACTTCCCAGCTTATTTTTACACTCTCTTTTTTTATTTTGCATTTTTCTTCAATCTAAAATTTGGAATGAAGTATCATTATCTTCAATTTGGTCCCTCGAATATGCATTATTATATAGATGCGCTTTAACTGTGTAAACACCTGGATATAAGTTATTGCCCAGATTAAAGATAAAATAATCTTCCCTAGATCCCCAGTGGTCATCAGATTTTGGGGCGCCCTTTATTTGCCTTTTTCCTTTTATTTCTCCCCCATCTTTTAAAACCCTAATTGAAATTGATTCATTTTTTGCAAAGAGATGAAAATTATAACTAAAAACTGCAATATTTACATCATCACCCCTTTCGAAATTCCTTTTTATTTCAAATTCATTAAAGTCAATATTTCCGTCTCCATTTGTATCTATGTATTGTGAAAAACTAAACATTACTGGAATTCCCCGATACACAGGATTTAAAAAAGAAGGATTGCTCTTTTTTTTAAGTTCATGTAAGTCATATTCTGGCAAAAGACCAGCCCTTATATACTCTTGTTTTATTTCAAGTTTTCTTTGTTCTCTTTCTTTTTGATCCCTATATCCTCCAGGCTGAGCAACTCTTGGCATTGTATCAATTAGCCCCCCAATAATGGGGTCTTTATAGAGTATATTACAACCACCAAAAACCAAACCACCCAACCCCACCCCAACTATCAAACCTTGTTTTAATTTTTCTTTTAAACTCATTTTCTTATTATAATTTATTTGATTATTATTTTATCGTAACTTTTAAGTAATTACTATTTTTAAATTTATCTTTTTTGTCTCTTCTATTTATTCTTCTTTTGCCTCCTTTCATTTTTTTGTTGATTTTCTTTTTCTTGTTTATTTTCCATCATCTTATTTTTCCTCTATATCTTTTTTTATTTTTTGAATTTGTTCTTTTAAAATAGAAATATCTTTTTTAATAATTTTCCAGATCATAGAATCTAAAACACCGAAATAGGCATGAATTAAAACGTCTCTTGAACCAGCAATTTTTTTCCATTCAACTTCCTTATATTGTTTTTTTGTTTTATCTGAAATATTTTTTACAGCCTCTCCAATAACCTCAATTCTTCTTAATGTTGCGTCTTTTATATCCTCGTTATCAACAAAATCCTCTTTACTCAAATTCTTTGTAGATTTTTCTATTTTTGAAATTTCATTTAAGATATCCTCTATAAAAACAATCTCATCTCTTTTCATATTATTTTCACCTCTTCATTCAAAATTTTTTTCCTTATTCTTTTTTTTATAGTTTTATAATCAACTAAATCCACTTTTCTCTTAATTACTTTTTCTAACTCTAATTTTAATCCCACAAAATCAAATAAACTAAAATTTTCAGGAGTTTCTATTAACACATCAATATCACTTTCTTTCTCATTCTCTCCTCTTACATAACTTCCAAAAATTCCAGCCTTTTTTACTCCGTACTTTTTCAAAACCTTAACTATCTTTTTTTTAATCTCTTCTAAACCTTTATTCATTTTCTTTTCCATTTTACTCAATTTTTATCCCCTTCCTTTTAATATAATCATAATAATTTTTTTTGAAAAAATTCCAGTCCTGAATTGTTTTATGTGCCACATCATAAGCAAATCTTTTATTTTCACAATAAACTAACTTGCCTTTCAAAACTTCTTTTTTCATTTTTCCTCCTTATTTTCTTTTTCCTTAACCAAATGTCCCATTCCCAACTTATCTAAAACAAGATGCATGCCAAATAAACCCCCAGATTCTTCTTCTGTCTCTTCTTCATCTGTTTTAATTTTGTAGCCATCTTTATTTCCTTCCTGGCCTACAAAGTTAATCTTACTGCCACAGTCACCCAAACTTTCACATTTTTCTAACTGCTCTTGTTTCCATTCTTCAGTAAGGCAGTAGCAATTTTCTTTACAATCTTCTTCACTACCTATAATGCCTTTTTCTTCATATGTAACAACACACTGGCTATTAGCTTGACTACAAATACCTTCAGCTTCTCCACCCTGCCAAAACTTTAACCCGGGAGCACTTTCAGGAACACAACCCATTTTTTTTGGCTCTTGCATTCCTGTTTCCTCATTAACCTGATATTCAACCTCATCTTTATCTAAAATCCATTTACAATCTCTTTTATCCTCATTTTCACAATCTATTTTTTCTGTCTGGCTGTAACAGTCCTGCCACCTATTTACTCTACAAGCTGCCTGGCTAAAACTGCCTTTATTTGTTTCTATTGTATCTTCAATACAAACCTCTTGCCTAAAATCAGCACAAGGTTCAATAATCTCCTCTCCATTAATACATAAATGTCTAAAGTATCTACTTCCAACAGAATCTTTATTTTCATCTGTAGAACACCAAGACTCACCATGTTTATGAGGCTTCCCATCACTTGTCTCACCACTTTCACAATTTAAACTACTGCAAATATAATTTCCATAAACAGGTTTCTGGTTTTCAGATTCTTTACATATACTTCCCTCAAAATAATTGCAATTGCCGCAAGTTTTTGAATTTATGTTAGCCCCAGAATTACAGCTGTCCTCTTTTTTAACAATCTCATTCCAATAGGCAGGATCTTCATCATAAATTTTTGAAGAGTCATAAATATTAGCTATGTTGCCGCAGGAATCTACAAAATAAACTTCATCTTTACCATCAACACAGGTTGTTTTTTCAGTAGGTCCGCAATTTGTTTCTAAATCGTCATTAGAGCATAAAAAGTCTTTATGAAAAGTAACATTCCCTGTCATTGTACCATTTCCACTAGTAATTGAATTGCATTCCTGTCTTGTGGTAAATTTACATGTTTTAATA
Source organism: Candidatus Woesearchaeota archaeon (assembly GCA_964483015.1). Classification (GTDB taxonomy): domain Archaea; phylum Nanobdellota; class Nanobdellia; order Pacearchaeales; family GW2011-AR1; genus PWGL01. The sequence goes on from CAZAAB010000037.1 coordinate 3,629, forward strand.
TAATCAACAGAATAAACACAAGCCCCTTCATCTTGCTGTGAAGCCAAGCTTATACATTGCATTTCACTATTTACATTTCTCCTGAAATCTGTATTTAAACCATAAAAACTTGAAAGTTTTTTACACCTTGTTAATGTTACAAAAGAAGCTTGACTGCCTAATAAACAACACCCTAGCTGGCATTGAGGAACTTCATCAATTTCTTTAGAAGACCAAGTACCCCCATCATCATTACATACTTTTTGTGGTGTATTTTCCATACATATTCCGTCTGAAGAATCGTAACAAGTCCCCAACTTACAATAACTAGTTGATTCACAAGAAGTAGGGGCTTTTCTATAATCAGAAGAACATTTTTCTTCAGGAGCATTCATACACCATGCCCCGTAAGTTGTTTTTTCACAGCAATACTTTACTTCTGCTTCTTGAGCTAAAGCAAGGCTAACAAGAAGAATTCCAACTGTTAAAGTTAGTAAAGCTATAAATAATTTATTTTTCATTTTTTCTTACTTTCTTTTTTACTTTTTCTACAAAACTATCAATTAAATTAATATTTTTAACTATTTTAAAAATATCTTTTTCTTTTAACTCAAAATATGCATGAGCCAAGACATTTCTGAAATCAATTAATTTGTTTATCCCTTTAGCTTCTTTTTCATTCATAATCCCGGCTTTTGCCAAATCATTAAAAACATCCGCATACCTATCAGGCATCCCCTTACCTTCTTTAACTAAAATTTCTTGCCCAAGGTCTAATGCCCTATTCAAGATAGAAAAACAAAGCATTGAGGTAGCATGAAGAGTTTTACTATCTTCCAGATCTTTTTCCTTTT
>CAZAAB010000037.1:4471-5267 GCA_964483015.1 Candidatus Woesearchaeota archaeon
TCTGATAACTATCTAACTCTTTTCTATACTTTTCAATATCTCTTATTATTCTTGTGATCTTTTCTAAGTCGTACATCCTAAAACCTCTTCAACATATCTATTTATAACGGGCCTGAAATCAAAATATCTTTTTACAGCCATTATTTTGGCCTTATCAATATAATCTTGGTTATTTATTTTCAAAGGCTTCCCTCCTTTAAAAACTCTGAACTGAATCATTATTGGCAAATCATTAAAAAAAGAAATATCAAGATTATTAGAGCTATAATTTAAAACTTCGTGTCTTTCTTCCTCATTTAAATTTCCAAAAACACAGATGTCAATGTCTGAAGTTCCTCCTGCATTTCCTGTTGCTTGACTTCCAAATAAATAAATTCCTTTTACATTTTTAATTTTTGAAATCTTTTCAGCTACATTATTCAAATATTCAATTTTGGTCTCAATCTTATTTTTTCCTTTCATTTTCAATAACAAATTTACAATTTTCACACTCAAAAACTTCAATGCCATCTTTTATTTTTATAGTTAATTCATCATGGCAATTAGGACATTTCTTTACTTTAACTTTCTCTCCTTGTTCAGTTATTCTCTCTTCTTTACCCATCTTTTAAATTCTCAATATCTTTCCCAGTTTTATTAAAACTATTTTTGATATTTATTTTTAACTCGCTAATTTCTCTGTTCAAGCCATAAATTAAACTAAATATTTTCAGCAACGTAGTAGTGAAAAATCCAATTACCCATAAAATTAACTGGAAATCTGTTGGCGAATGTCCTAATATTCTTGCAACTATCA
>CAZAAB010000038.1:0-4912 GCA_964483015.1 Candidatus Woesearchaeota archaeon
TTATTTTTCATCTTCTGCCTCTTTGAATATTCTGTCTATTTTTTTATCAATCCACCAGGCTGGAAATCTTGTTTCGTGTCTTTCCTTATATTTTTTATTTAATACTTCTTTCAACTTCTTCTTAATCTTATCTAACTTGTTTTGCCAGAGTTTTGCTTCTTTGAGTTTTGCTTCAATAATTTGTTTGAATTCTCCAAAAATCTCTTCGGGAGTATCCTCACAAGTTGGTTCTCCATTTATATTAATCGGAACACAACCATGTTTCTCACAAGAAAACCCAGTATGGTAACTTCTTTCATATTCCCATTCAAAATCTGTATGTGGAGTTGCACGGGCATCCATAGCGAGCATAGGGGTTACTACTTCATTGCAAGGATTGCCGTCTCCATCTAAAACATCGCATCTTATTTTTTTAAATTGATGTTTCTCACACTTCTCAATCTCTTCCTTCAATTTTTTTATTCTATTTTTCATTTTTTAATTTCATCAATCATTTTTATCTTCCATATTAATTTTTACCAATAACAAATTATCTCTTAATCTATCTAATGAATCTATATTTTTTCTAATATTTATATTTAATATTCTATAATTCTCTTTTAAATCTTTTATCTCCATTTTCATTTCTTTTAACCATTTTTCAAAATCTCCTATATTTCCTAATTTATCAAAGTTTTCTGTAACTTTTCCTTCCCAAGTATTTTCACAAGCTGCCCGAGATTTGCCACCAGGGTATCTTAATGGGCTTTTGATTTTTGGCAATTTCATTTTTTATTTTTCATCTTCTAAATCATAAAGAGGCGGGAGAAAAGGGGTAAAAAGGGTATTTCTAACCGCCTCTTGTCTTAAATAAAGACTATGCTTTCTGAATAGGTATTACAGTATAGTCTGTGTTTAGACCCTTGCCTGACTTTGAAACCTTAATCTTCTCAAGCTTGGGGTTGTCTTTCAGATGCACTTTCAACTGCTTTAATACTGAGTTAGGAACTCTATATTGTTCCCCGTCAACTTCCACATACTTATATTTCACTGTTTTGGGGTTGCCTTTGTCATCATTAGTTTCAAAGCTGCCTTCCTTAACATCTAAATCAACACTGACTTCGTCTAAATCAGCTATGTTGTTGACTTGCTTTGACTCATAGTCTTCTGCTTCGTCTTTTAACTTTGCCATTTTAACTTTTGCCTCCTTTCATTTTTTTAATGTTGTTTTTTAAGTTCACGATTGAAGTTTCTAAATTGCCTTGAGTTTCATACATTTGTCCTGCCCATTTTTCCTCGTGATATGGAATTGCATTCCCTCCAATATCTTTCAATATTTTTAAAGATTGGTTAAGCAGGTCTAAATATCCTTCTTTTTCCACTATCTCTTTTTTATCTAAACTTGTTATTGCTTCTGGCTTTTCTTTATTTTTTTTCATTCTACTGCCTCTTCATAAGCATCACTGAAATCACCTTCCCAGCCTATTCTTCTATCATAATCTTCAACTTGTGCTTGTGACATAATTTCTTTTTCTTGCTCTCTCATTGTAAAATATTCCCTTAGTCTTAATCTGGCTTAGAAGTAAACTTCTATTCCTGCCTGTTGAAATTTACTTGTCTTTTCTGCATCTACATATCTTCTGGTGAATAGCCTCTTGATTAAATTAAACAGTTTCATTTTTTACCTCCTTTTTTATTTAATTCTGATGCCAATTCAGGTGTGGTTGAAATTTTGATTAATGCTTGGATTACTTCGCCTAAACTTCTTGCGCATAGGGTATATTTGAACCTATGTAATTCGCTCCAAATCTTGTCTGGTATGGTTATAGTTTTCATGTTATATAGAAAAACCCAATCTTTATAAACCTTTCGTTTATTCGTTTAATCGTAGTAATATTATAACTATGAAGTAATATCGGTTTGGATTATACAAAAGTTTATAAGGGTGGTTTTTTTAGTATGAATCTTATGGAAAACGAAACTTTATACGAAACAGCTAAATTCTTTCACAATAAAAAAAGAGCTGTTCATATAACAAAAAAAGACAGTAGATTCCATAACGGAATTATTTTAGAAGTTAGACCAGAGTTCTTTATTCTTAATGACGAAATTCTTGGGGAAATGCCAATATTCTATGCTGAAATAAATTTGATTGAGCCAAGAGAACCCAAGCCAGAGGGGAAAGAATGAACTTAATGAAATGTGATAAATGTGGTTATGAATTTCCTGAGAACCAAATTCATGATAGTCATGATATTCCTAAATATATGGGGGAACAGATAAAGACGGTAAGCACTGGTTATGTAAAAAGTGTCATAAAGATTATGAAAAAGAAGTTACCAAAACAACCTTTATGAATCTAATAAAAGAGCTACCAGAAGAACTAAAAGAAATTTGTAGGAACTCAGCAAGAATGGTGAAGAGGTATTTTTTTAAAAACTAAAATGTCAGAAAAAAAAGAAGTGATAATACCAAAGCAATTATGCAAAGAAGGATTTAGATTTTTAAAACTACAGAAAAAAAAGAAGAAGCCAACTGCAGATATGAAAAAATGGCAGGCAAAAAACGATGGGTTTATGGACACCGATTTATTAAATCATATTGCTGATGGCGGCAACTATGGAGTTATTGGAGGGTATAATAACTTAATTATAATTGACGCTGATTCTGAAGAAGTAAATGACATTTGTGAAGAACTGCCAGAAACCTTAACAATCAAAACAGGGGCAAAAGAAAATTATAAAAAACATTATTATTTTATAACTTATTTGCCTTTAAAACCAGTTAGGCTTTCTAAAACAAGGGTGGGAGATTTAGGTGATATTAGAAGTAAAGGGCAATATGTTGTAGGAGCTAATTCTATACATCCTTCTGGAAATAAATATAAAATTGCAAAAGACAAGCCCATAGCCAAAATAACAAGAGGTAAGATTTTAACTGCTTTTAAAGATGTTATTAATAAAAACGAAACAACCAAATTTTCTAAAAAGGATTTCAAGCCTGACACAAAATTAAGAAGTTCAAAATACATTAAAGAATGTAAAGTCCCTGATTACTGCAGGGAAAACAAGTTGAAATCTAATACTGCAAAGAACTGGAAGTTGTTTCCTTATATTGTAGATATTTTGCATAATAGACAATCTTCTATAGAAGTTTATAAGGAAATATTAAAGAAACAAGGGCATAGCCCTGGAGCAATAAAAGGATGGATAGATTATGTAAGAAAAGGTAAGTTAATGAAAACTTCCTGTAAAAAAATGAGGGGATATTTAGAACAATACCACCCAGAAAAAATTGATGAAATTTGTGGCAACTGTCCCATATATAAAAAAATAAAAGAAAGAAAAAAGATTGAAACAAGCAAGACATTAACAGAATTTCAAAAAGATATTTTAATTGATTTGAATTTAGGAGATAAGGGAAAAGCCACAGAAAAGATTGTTAACTTAATTGAAAGCAAGAATCATATTTATACAACAAGAGATGACCAGCAGTCAGAAATGTGGATATATAAAAAAGGGGTTTACAAGCCAGAAGGCAAATCATATGTAAAAGAAATATGCAGAAAAATTTTAGAAACAGCATACACATCTCACTTATATAAAAGAGTTTTAGACAAGATTGAAGCAGATACTTACATAGAACAAGATGATTTTTTTCAACAAGAATATAAAACAGAGATTCCTGTTCAGAATGGTGTTTTAGACATAATCAAAAAAGAACTAAAACCTTTTACACCAGAAAAAATATTTTTCAATAAGCTCCCTGTTGAATTCAAGCCAGAAGCAAAATGTCCTGCAATAGATAATCACTTTGATGATGTGCTAAAAGAAAAAGATGATAAAAAAGTTTTATATGAAATTATTGGTTTCTTGCTATATAAAGATTATTTCTTTGAAAAAGTGTTTATGTTTGTAGGTAATGGTAGAAATGGGAAGGGAAAAACTATTGACTTAATAAAAAGATTTATTGGTGTTGAGAATTCAGCTTCAATCCCTTTAGTTTCTTTAAACCAAAATAGCTTTAGGGTTTCAGAGCTATTTGGAAAAATGGTAAATCTCGCAGGAGATTTGTCAAAAACATCTTTAAAAGAAACAGGAATGTTAAAAATGACAACAGGTAGAGACTTAATTGGGGCTAAAAGAAAATTTAAAACAGATATTAAATTTATGAATTATGCAAAACACATTTTTGCATGCAACGAATTACCTATTGTTTATGACACTTCAAAGGGTTTTTGGTCAAGATGGATGGTATTTGAATTTCCTTATGAATTTATCGATAAGAAAGTTTATGAAACATTAAATGAAGGGGAAAAAAAAGATAAGAAAATAAAAGACCCAAATCATATTGACAAAATTTCAACGCAAGAAGAACTAAACGGTTTATTGAATAAGGCATTAGAAGGATTGAAAAGAATTTTAGAAAACAAGAGCTTTTCATATTCTAAAGGCACAGAAGAAGTAAAAAGCTTCTGGATTAGAAAGTCAGACAGCTTTACAGCTTTTTGTTTAGATAATTTAAAAGAATCAGATAATGGTAGAATAAGTAAAAAAGACTTAAGAAAGGCATATCACAAATATTGCAAAAAACATAATGTTGAAGGAACTTCAGATAAAGCAATGAAAATAACATTAGAAAAAATGTTTGGAGTTACTGATATAAGAGAGTATAGTTCAGAGTCAGGAAAAACTGAAAGATTATGGGTTGGTTTAAAATGGCGGGAAAACTCAAATTATAAATATGTAGGGGGTAAAATGGGGGGGGGGTGAGTTTCGGACGGATTGACAGGGTTGTCAACGTTTTTACACTCTTAGGCTAATTTCAAATTAGCTATAGGGGCTAAAAACCCTGACAAAGGTGGAGAAGCTGGCAAGAGACGCTCTACTACCCGACCTACTGATTGGTAATAACATAATTTTTTAGTAAAAAA
>CAZAAB010000039.1:0-4782 GCA_964483015.1 Candidatus Woesearchaeota archaeon
CGTCCGGGAGCCTTTCCCCGCACTCGCAGGCCCAGCCTACTCGGCGGGCCGGATTCTTTCTCCAAAAATTTTAAACACAATTTTATAAATTCTTTCCTAGACATCTCATTACTCTCGACACTCTTTCTTTCTTCAACTAACTTTTCTGTAGGGATTCCATTATCGTCTGTTCCAAAAGGATAAAAAACATTAAACCCCTTCATTCTTTTATACCTGATCATAAAGTCTTGCTGAGCATAAGAAAAAGCGTGGCCAATATGCATTTTTCCTGAAACTGTCGGGGGGGGCGTATCTACAGAATACACCTCGTTTTTAGATTTTGAATCAAACTCGTAAAGGCCTTTTTTTTCCCAATATCTCTGCCACTTCCCCTCATCTTTTTTAAAATCGTATTTTCCTATTTTATCCTTCTTTTGTTTTGTCATAATTTATCTTAGGCAGGACTATTTTTAAAGTTTCAGTTTAATAACAAGATTTAAAAATAAACCCTTTCTTTTATTAAAAATGGCTAAAGATAATACAATAAACATGCCTGGGGGTTTTGGCGGTTTGATGAGGTATAATGAGGAATATCCTTCAAGATTCATGCTTAACCCTAAACATGTAATAATATTCATAATTCTGATTATTCTTTTTGTAGCTGGCTTAAAAATACTTTTTCCAATTGCTTAAGATGATTCCAGGAATTAACCCTAAAAAAATGAAAAAGATGATGTCAAAAATGGGCATCTCACAAGAAGAAATTCCTGCTAATAGAGTAATCATAGAGCAAGAAGATAAAAACCTTGTTATTGAAGAGCCGGAAGTTTTAAAGGTCAGCATGCAGGGAAAAGAAACATTCCAAATTTCTGGAAATATTAAAGAAGAAACAATTACTGAACAAGACATTAAACAAGTTGCCAACAAAACTGGGTGTAGTGAAGAAAAAGCTAAGAAAACCTTAGAGCAAGTTGATGGCGATTTAGCAGAAGCAATACTAAAACTAAGTTAAGACTGAACAAACCATGGCTTATCTCTTCTAATTTCTACTGCTCCCCCATATAACCAATCTGGTATTCCTAAAGCTGTCAAACTCCAGTTGCTTCTAATCAAAGGTATACTATCTAACGGCTCTCTTCTGAAAAATAAATCGGTAGTGTCTTCATCAACAAAAGTATCAGTTCCTCTCTCATAACTTCTTTTAGCCATTTTATTTACACAATCCCGTTGATGAAAACCCCCTAAAACTAATCTTTCATGTTTTGGTAATTGATTCAAAACAAAATCTGAATCAGCATAAACCCCGTCTAAATGGTCTTTAAACGAAATGCCTACATCTAAAACTCTATCTTGTTCTCCAATATCAGCATAATCTGGAACTAAACTAAAATCAGGATAAGCTAAATCTTTCTCCTGGCTGAACAAAAGCCAGTTAACATTAAAATCATTTCTATACCTTGCATTAATAATGTCAAACAACTTGCCAACATTATGCCCTTCTAACTCAAACAACGAATTTTCTATTCTTGCTCTAAAATACCCTCTAACCGGATACAAAAATAAATACTGATTCATAGCTAAAAAAATAAATAAAAGATTTATATAATTAACTAATCAAAAACTATATTAAGCTTGTTTCCTATTTATTTCTGACCAAGGGCAGAATGAAAAAGTTAGAAAAATATCAGGTTAGCCTGGAAAAAGCAAAACAATCTCTAGGAATAGCAGACCATATGACTTATGTCACTTACCCAGTTGTAAAAGAAAACAAATTATTATTAAAGGTATTAGAAGAAATTAATCAATCTTTAATTGGCACAATAAACGCTATTCTACAATATGAGTATCTCTATAAAAGAATTCAAATTTACAAAGATGCAAAAGAAAATTTCAAAACTTTTAAAAAATTAACATCAAAATACCAGATAACCCAGGAACAGTTTGAGAAAATAAAAGAAATAATCACTCTTGCAAGAAAACACCAAAAAAGCCCTCTTGAATTTTCTAAAAATAACAAACTTGTTATAATGTCTGACAACAATAAGCCCTCAACTATAACTATTGAAAAAATAAAAAATTACCTTTTAGAAGCAAAAGACACATTAAGAAAGACCGAGAACGAAATAAAAAAATAAGAGAAAACTATTTAAACCAGACTTTCTTTATAAATCCTGCATCTCATAAACAACAAATTATCATGTATAACCTAAAAATCTCCTGCTCAAACAACCTTAACTGTCTTCTTATAGATAGAGTATTATACAAAAAATAGGTTCTAAAATGGAAAAAATAATGCAACAAAAGATATCAGCAGACCATCTGCTCTATGTTAGCTTAAAATATACAAAAACAACACAGGTTATGGAAAACCTAATATCTAGATGGTCAAGCTTAATTGAAAGCATGATTGATAAACTCTTAGAACAGGCTGAAAAAAAGAAAAAAATAAAAGAACTCCCAGAAGCACCAAGAAGGAGAATAGATTCAGTAAAAAAACTATTTAGCAGGGATAAAGAAATAAAAAAAGGAATTGAACTTTATGAATTCTTTAGGAAAGTTCCAGATCTTGAAAAAACTAGGGAATCTGAATTCAGGAAAAACGTAGCATTAAATGTAAAATATAGGGGCGAGTGGATAAGAATTGATTTAGACAAATTAAAAGAATATAATGAAAATTTAGAAAACTTCTTAAAAAAAACAAGGGAAAAAACTAAATAAACTAATTCTAAATTTCAAAAAGGGTAAGCTTTAAAAACATTATAGCTTAAGAAAAAATACATCAAATCAAAAAAATAAGAAAATGGCAAAAGTTTATCTAATAACCTCAGGGAAAGGCGGAACCGGAAAAACCACAACCGCTGTTAATCTCGGAGCTGCTTTAAATAAGTTTGATAAAGAAGTGGTGATTGTTGATGCTAACATAACCACCCCAAACATCGGCTTACATTTCGGAGCGCCAATAGTCCCAATATCTCTTTCTCACATATTAAACGACGATGCAAGTGTAGAAGAGGCAATTTACGAACATGAATCAGGAACAAAAATACTGCCTTGTTCTTTATCTTTAAAAGAATTGAAAAAACAGGATGGAAAAAAACTTAAAAAAGTAGCAGAAAAACTAAGAAAAATAGCAGACCATATAATTTTTGACTCTGCTGCTGGTTTAGGAGAAGAAGTTAGAATAGCTTTAAATTCTTCAGATGAGGTAATTATAGTTACTAATCCCAACACCTTATCAGTTACAGATTCATTAAAAGCAATAAAACTTGCTAAAGACAAAGGCAAGAAAGTTAAGGGGGTTATTTTAACCAGGGTTAAAAATAAGAAAACTGAAATGTCATTAGAAGATATTAAAGAAATGCTAGAAGTGCCTATTTTAGGAGTTGTGCCAGAAGATAAAGCTGTAGATGAATCTTTATTAAAGAAAAATGCAGTAATACACACAAAACCAAAATCAAAAGCAGCTAAATCTTATCAAGACATTGCTGCTAAATTATTAGGTAGAAAGAAAAAACCAGAATCCCTATTTTACAGAACACTTGAAAAAATAGGATTAAGATAATTCTTGCTTTTTTACAACCTTCTTTCTAATCTTATTTCTCCAGGTCTATAATTTATAGCATAATCTGATTTCAACCTACTATCTAAACCCTTCTCAAATTTTTCTTGATCTTCTGGAGAAAAAACAAATGGTTCGGGCCTTCTTAAAAGATAATTAAAAATAGATTTAAAAAAAGACAAAACTCTTCCTTGATTATACCTGCTACTTTCCCCTCTGTAAATTCTATAGTTTCTCTTTATTCCCTTATATACCCCTCTAATAAATTCAAACATTTTTAAGATAAACCTCTCAATCTTTATAAAATTTGCTATTCTACAATATATACAGTATAAACACAAAATATAAAAGGATTCAAAACAAAGAGATATATGCCAAGACTTGGGAGAAAATTAAGAGGGCAAGTATCTACTAGGGCAGGCGTTTTTGTAGCTGGATTTAAGACAAAATGTGCGGTTGATCCTGGTTTGGAGGATATTGTTGTACCTATAGCTAATGCACAAATAAATGCCTTGGGAAGAAGAGAAACATCATCTGTATATGTAACACATGACAACCGCCAAGCTAGAGCATTACCAAACAATTTAAATTATTTAAGCCAGGGCAGAGATTCAAATAGGAGAGCACTACCTGCATACGCAATGTAATCTTTTTCTCTTTTTCAAATGGAAATAACACTAAGGGAGAGAAAGGAGGGTTTTTTCAGCTTTCTCAAAAGGAAAAGAACTACTCATATAAATTGTAGACGTACAATTGGCAAGGTTTTTGGATTGGGCGGGGGATACAAAACAAGAATATGTGCAGACAAAGAACTCGCAGAAGAAGGAAAAGTAAAAGAACTAGTAGATTTATTGGAAAGAGAAGGTAGAAATACACAAGAACCATTTGGTGTTCCTCTCAAATCACTCGACGGATATGATTTAACAATCAAAGGTACTGCACGAGAATTAAGAGCCAATAAAAAACTTATCAGGAGTATGAGAAGGGCAATACAACCAGAATACAGAAATGGTTTTGACAAATATGTGGCTTCGTTAGTGGGCTGGTTTTCTATTGAAATGACGCGGGATCAAATGGCTTTTAGATTGAGTGAATCAAAATTGGCATATAAACCAATATTTCGTTTTCTTCAAAGATAACATTTAAACCAACATTTTACTGAATCTTGCTTCCAACCCCAATATCCTTATCTGGCTCTATTAAACTAACTTTATTATCATTTACAGCAGCAAGAATCATACCCT
>CAZAAB010000040.1:0-4591 GCA_964483015.1 Candidatus Woesearchaeota archaeon
GCTGATTTTGAGTATTTTTTTCCTGTATTTCTTTTTTTATTTCTTCGACTTCTTCTCCACCTTTCATTTTACCGAAAATAGAGCCTATATGTAGCTCATCTCCCCCAACCATTCTTATTAGTTTTGCCAGTGTTAACATTGACATCCCGTTTTTCCCAAAAGTAAACATCCCATGCCCCGCCCTATGAACATGTAAGATAAGGTTAAGATTTTCCTGTCTTAATGTTTGAAACCCTGCCCAGCCAGCTTCAATAATATCGATCATCATTGCACCCCCACCATTGTTTTCTATATAATGAGCCCTTTTCAACATTTCTTTAGTTTCTGCAGTAACATTTTCTACATAAATCTTTTTTTCACCTATTTCTTTTTCAACTTTATTTTTCAACTTGATAGTTTTCTTAAACCTTTTTTTAAATTTGTTGAATTTTTGATTAGTCAAATTTTCATCAGACTTAACTAAATCTAGCCCTCCTTTCCAGGCATTATATGCGTACTTAGCATGTTTTGTTGAAGATAGTCCTAACTTTGGTTTGACAATAGTACCTACCAAAGGCCTGTTTTTTACTTTCAGAAATTTTCTTATTCCTTTTATTCCATATTTTGGCCCCTTGAAACTTTTCAACATTTTCCTTGGCAGTTTTATATTTTCTAATCTTAGGCTCTTAACCTCTTTCATACCAAAAATATTTCCAGCTATGCCAGATAAGATTGAAGGCAGGTTTCCCAACTCAAATAACTCAATAGGGTAGGCAATTTTAACCTGTTTCTCTCTCTTGTTTAAATAAAAAACCCTTGCCCCAAGTTTATTAATTAGTTTTTTATTTAGCCCCCGAACTTTGCTCCATGTCCCGACAGAAGATTCTAACGCTATAGTGTTAGCAGCTTTTTTTAAATCCCCAGCTTCAACTCTAAACAAACATACTAAGTCTTTTTTAGGTTTATATTTCAAATCAACAAATTCCATTTTAGTTGCCTCTTTTTATTAAAAATATATACTTACTTTACTTTCCCAATTTCATATTTTTCTAAAATTTTTAGAGTTTCAGAGGAAAACTCTTTCACTTTAATATTTTTCCCACATTTATCTTTTAAGTTTGGGAAATTTGATAAGAGTAAGGTAATGTCATAAACTTTCTTGCCAACCAAAATCCAGCAATTTTCTTTAAAATCATGTTTTTCTACTTCCTCAAAAGAGTATTTGTTAATATTTTGATTAACAACTTTTCCAGAAGGGGCAATTCTTAAAATTCCAAAAACAGCTAAAATAATTGCTAAAATAGTCAGATAGATAAATATAGGTCTTACTTTTTTATTGTTCATTTTATTTTCCTTATCTCTGGCCCTTTTTTGGTGTCATTTATATAATAGCCTAGTTTTTTAATCTTTTCTCTCATTTTGTCAGCTTTTTTCCAATTCTTGTTATTTCTTTCTTTTTCTCTTTCTTCCACTAGTTCTTCAACTTTTTTTGGGACTTCAATCTTTTCTTGTTTCAACAAATCTAAACCAAAAACCTTATCCATTTGTTTTAATGTTTTTAACTTGTCTCCAGCATTAACTTTTTTATTCCTTAACATTTCCCACAAAATAGCCAGGGCTTTTGGAGTGTTTAAATCTTCATTTATGGCTTTTTCAAATTTCTCTAAATACTTTTTATTTATTTTGCCTTTTCTTTCTTTCTTACTTAATTCTTTTATTATATTCTTTAACCTTTCATATGAGTCTTGAGCTTGTTTTAATGCTTTTAGTGAGAAATCCAATTGTTTCCTGTAGTGGCCATTTAATACAAAATATCTGAATGCCAAAGCTGAATAACCTTCTTCTTCTAAATCAGAAATTGTGTATAAACCCCCCTTGCTTTTACTGACTTTTTCTCCCTTAGTTGTTAAAAAACCGGCATGTAGCCAGTATTTTACCCATGGCTTTTTATCAAATGCTGATTCTGATTGTGCTATCTCGTTTGTATGGTGTACATGAATATGGTCTTCTCCACCCGTATGAATGTCAAATTGCTCTCCTAAATATTTTGACGACATTACTGAACACTCAATATGCCATCCAGGAAACCCTGTTTTTCCAAAAGCTTTCCATTCTTGTTGCCTTTTTTCTTTAGAAAATTTCCATAAAGCAAAATCTGTCTTGTTCTTCTTTTCTTTCATAGTAACTCTTTTTCCCGCTTTCAATTCTTTAATATTTAGTCTTGCCAATTTGCCGTAATCATCTAACTTAGAAGTATCAAAATAAATCCCATCACTTGTCTCATATGTATAGCCTTTTTTCTTTAATGTTTTAACCATTTGAATCATGTCTTTAATATGATTTGTAGCTTTTGCCCATTTTGAAGGTTCTAGAATATTTAATTTTTTAAAATCTTCTTTAAACTTAGAAAAATAAAAGTCAGCAATTTCTTCAGCTTTTTTTCCTTCTTTTTTTGCAGCTTTTTCTATTTTGTCTTCTCCTGTGTCATCATCGCTTGTTAAATGCCCGACATCTGTAACATTCATAACATGCTTAACCTTTAACCCATTCCACAACAAAACACGTTTTAAAACATCCCAGTTTGTATAACTTTTCAAGTTCCCAATATGCTGATACCAGTAAACAGTTGGCCCACAGCTATACATCCTAACCTTCTTGTTTTTTATAGGCTTAAAAACCTGTTTCTTTCTTGTTAATGTGTTATAAAGTTTTAACTTTGACATTTTTTATTTAATGAATCTAACACTTTTAATCTTTTTCTTTTTAATTTCAATTATTGCCCCTCCACCATTTTTAGAAGCTCCGGGGTTAACTAGTATCGTTTTCTTGATTTTGTCTCTCCCTTGATTTTCATGAATATGTCCTCCAACTGCTAAAATTGGCTGATATATTTTAATAACTCTTTTAATCAGTTTAGAGCCATAATGTTCCCCTTTTGCAGGGCCGTATTTAACCTTGTCAAGTTTTGTTTTATATGGCATGTTGTGTGTTAAAAGAATAACTTTTTTCCCTTTATTTTCTTTTCTGAATTTTCTAAACAACTTGTCAAGTTTTTTCTTATATTTCTTATAAGCCTTGCTTTTAACATCTCCTGGTGAAGAGCCGCCATAAGCCCCGATAAAAATCAAATTTTCAAACTCTGAAAAAGAATAGTCAATTCTTTTTATATTTTGATATTTTTCTATAATAGGCATTAAAAAATCTTTTTTCAGCCAGTTCCAATTTGTTCCCCATTCTTCTTCTCTATACTGGTCATTAATATAAGCATGATCATAATTACCAATTGTAGTAAGAACAGGCAAATTTAATTTATTCAGTTTTTTTATTATTTTTTCTCCCTGCTTCAAGTCTTTTTCTAGTTCTTTTTTAAACTTATTTTTTCCCACAATCTCCCATAATTCTTTATCTGGATTTTTATAAACTTTTTTAAAGAAAATTTTTTTTAAACCCCATGAAAGAAAATCTCCAGTTGAAAGTATTAATTCAGGATTTTCTTTTTTTATTTTATTAAACAATTTTTTTGGCAATTTCCCATGAAAATCACCAATAGCTAAAATTTTCATATAAGTATAGAGAAATTGAACTTAAAAATTTAATTAACAGATTGCAGCTTTAAAGAAGCCTTGTCTTTTAACCTCAAAGTCTAACTGTTGTGTTGAAATCAAATTGCCTTCTTTACTTGCTTCAATTTCAATAGTTATAATATCGCTAGGTGCATTGTTAGGAACATTCAATCTTAAGAATTTTTTTGGCAGGTCGTCCCCGGGAGCTATTCGTCCTTCCCACATCTCACCTCCAGAAATCCAGTCTTGTAGCTCTCTTGTTGTTAAAATGTCTCCAGTTATATCTTTAACTTTTATACTGTATTGGGCTGTTTGAGGAGCTTTTATAGAACAATAAATATTACTTAATTTTCCAGGAGTCAAAGATACTGGTTCAGTCCCAGAACCAATACATACTACTTCTCCAGCAGTTGATTCAAATAAATCATTAATTTGGCCTTTAACTTTGTTATTTATTTCTTCTGTCAAACCAACTGCACCACACATAATTGTTCTTACCAAAACCATGCCTAAGATAAGCATTGTCATTGCCAAAACAATAACAACAATAGTGCCGACAGATAACTGCAAAGCTGCTTTCCGATTGAGAGGGCGAGACAAATTATTCTTATCATTCTGAACCCCCGATTGATTTTGACTTTTCATTTTATGTAAACCTCGCAAGAGTTATTAAGGCGATTTCCAAGATTGCCAATCCCAAAGATACATTTTTCTTGTTATAATATATTGTTAATGTAATCGGAATTAAGTTAATTACTGCTAAAATTAATAAAATTGCTTGTATGGTTTTCATTATAAATACCTCCCTATTACAGCGACTATTAATGGTATGGAAGCCATTAAAATTTCTCCAAACCCTATTAAAGTTGAGTTAGATAAAGCCACGCCAAAAGTTAAAAATGCCGTAGCTAAAAGGCCAAAAGCTAGAACAATAATAGACAATAAAAGTCTTATCCCCTGCGCTTTTTTATTTTTTAACATCCTTGCCTCTTTTTTATATCAGGATTTTGAGTTTTATAAAGTTTCCGAATTGCGTTTCTTTTATCCCT
>CAZAAB010000041.1:0-4018 GCA_964483015.1 Candidatus Woesearchaeota archaeon
TACCTACTAATTCATAAATATTTATCTTATTATTCATTATTTTTCTAAAGCTTATTTTGTACTAATGCACATTTAATCCAAATAATAATAATTTTTAAACCTATCCTTCTTAATAAAATAATGAAAATCACAAATTTTGTTATACTTCCATTAGTGGGCATGTTAATCGGTCTATTCACGAACTGGATAGCAATTAAACTATTGTTTTGGCCAAAGAGGGAAGTTTTAGGAATAAAAGGGGTAATTCCTAAAAGAAAAGAAAAAATAGCTGAAAAAATAGCTGAATCTTCATTAAAAATTCTTCCTAAGAAAATAGAAAAATTATCTAAATTCCCATATATAGGTAAAAAAATAACTAATTACATAAAAAAAGAAGTTTCTAAAAAAGTCAAATCTTTAGATAATCAGGAATTAGAAGAAATTGTAGAAAAAACAGCTAGAAAAGAATTTCAGTTTATAAAATTATCCGGAGCTTTTTTAGGATTTATAATAGGTTTAATTCAAGCCATAATCTTAGAATTAATTTAATCTTATTAATCTTTTAACTCTTTAATCAAATTCTTTATTTTTTCTTCAATTTTATCAACAACAAACCCTGTATCTTCTAAATCTGAAGAAGAAGCATCCCTTATATCCCACTTTTCAACATCTTTATTTTCAAAAATACTTTCTGGAACATTATCAGCAACTATCACAATTAAATCAGAATTAATTATTTCTTTCCTTGAAACAGGTCTAGACTTTTTATCTATTTCTATTTCTTTTTTCTTCATAATCTCAACCACAGATTCAGCAACATCAACATCTTTTATAATTCCCCTGCTTTTAACCTCGATATTCTTATTTTCATTATATTTTTTAAACAAAGCTTCTGCCACCTTGCTTCCAAACCTATTATGCTTGCATATAAACAATATTTTCATCATACTCAAATGTCTGGTTTAGTTATAAATCTAAATTTGCTGCTTTAAATAAACGAGCCCGGCAGGATTTGAACCTGCGACTTTCAGCTTTCTTTTGCTTTTGGATTTAATTAAACTTTTTTCCCAAAAAGCTTAGAAGGCTGACGCTCTATCCAGCTGAGCTACGGGCTCACAAAAACTAATAAGTGTCTATATTTAAAAGTTTTTAAACCTCTTTATCTTAGTATTTTCATGAAAATACCAATATATTTTTTAGGAACAGGGCAGGCAGTGCCAACTGCTAAAAGAAATCACACCTCTATTTTATTAAAATATAAAGATGAAAGCTTATTAATTGATTGCGGTGAAGGAACTCAAAGACAGTTTAGAAAAGCAAAATTAAACCCCTGCAAATTAACAAGAATCTTAATAACTCACTGGCATGGCGACCATGTTTTAGGATTGCCAGGATTATTTCAAACACTTGCCTTAAACAACTACAATAAAACTTTACATGTTTATGGTCCTGAAAATACAAAAAAATTTATTGATTTAATATACAAGTTATTTGTTTTTAAAGAAAAAATTAAGATTAAAGTACATGAAGTAACTAACAAGGTCTTTGAAACACCCGACTTTTTAATAAAAGCAAGGGCAATGAACCATGGAACACCTTGTCTTGCCTACTGCTTCAAAGAAAAAGACAAGTTAAGAATAAACAAAGAAAAGTTGAAAAAATTAGGAGTAAAAGGAAAAATTATCAGCAAACTTGCAAAAGGAAAAGACATTAAATGGAAAGGAAAGAAAATCAAGGCAGAAGATTTAACATATAAGCAAAAAGGAAAGAAAATTACCTTTATTCTTGACACTAAAGTAAATAAAAACATGGTAAAAATAGCAAAAAACTCTGACCTATTAATAGAAGAGTCTACTTACACTAACAAAGAAAACCAGTTAGCCAAAGAATATAAGCATTTAACAGCAGAACAAGCAGCAAAAACAGCTAAAAAAGCTAAAGTAGAAAAATTAATCTTAACACATTTATCACAAAGATATGAAAATAAAGAAAATCAATTATTAAAAGAAGCAAAAAAACAATTCTCTAACACTAAAATAGCTGAAGATTTAATGAAGGTTGAAGTTTAAAATCAGCCCAACTACTAATATATAGCGTAGAATCAAGCCCAGCGAAAATCAAACAGGCAAACGCTTACTTGTTTTTACCACTTGCAGCAGTTGATGCAGGAGAAATAAAAATTATTGTATCTCCCCTTAAAAAGGTCAAACCTAAGCTTCTCTTAACCTCATTACCTTCAGTCTCTTTTGCATTATCTAAAACTGTATTCACATGTATGTCAAACGCAACCAAAGTCCCTGTAAACTGCTTACCATTTTTCAGCTTTACTAACACTTCTTTACCTCTTGACTGATTCAATAAATCAAGTGGTCTCTCTATTCCATTACTCATTTTATTTATTTTTTATTATAAAGATTTGAAAAGATTAGTTTTTAAATCTTTGTTTACTCAACAATATAGAAAGTTATTTAAAACCTGCAGATAAACATTAAATAACTTTAAAAATAAAGAAAAATTTCATAAATAAAATACCACTGTTAAAAAATGAAAAAAGGAAAAAAAGCAACAGGCGGAAGGTACAGAAAAGCAAGGAAAAAGAAAAAGCACGAGCTTTCAAATACAAGTAGAAATCCAAAATTAGGTAAAGAAAAAAAGAAAACATTAAGGGGCAGGGGAGGCAGCAAAAAAAAGGTTTTGCTAAAAACTGAAACTGCAAATCTAATAAATAGCAATAAGTCAGTAAAAACTAAAATAAAAAATGTTTTAGAAACCCCTTCTAACAAATTCTTAGCCAGGCAAAACATCTTAATGAAAGGAGCTATAATAGAAACAGATAAGGGAAAAGCTAGAATTACTAACAGACCTGGGCAAGAAGGCAATGTTCAAGCAGTCTTGATAAAAGAAAAATAATTCTTTTTTTAAATAAAAAACTACAACGAAAGCTTTATAAACCTATCGCCCCCCTTTTGTTTATAAAGCTTTCGCTTTTATTCTTAAAATGGCAAATATAAAAAAATGCCCCGAATGCGGTTCAATTAACCTTGTTTATGATAAACAAAAAGGAGAAATTCACTGTAAAGACTGCGGTCTTGTTGTAGAGGAAAAAATGGTTGACTCTGGACAAGAATTTTTAGGTAAAGACAGTGATGAAAAAAAAGGTCGTGGAGGAGCCCCCTTATCTAGACAAAAGTATGATAAAGGCCTTACTACTAATGTTGGAGGTGTTTCTGACATCTACAAATTAAAAAAATCAGGAGACACAAGAAAATTTTTAAGATTAAAAAAATGGCAGGAACGTGTTTCAACCTCAATTGAGAGAAATCTAAGACTGGCAATGGCAGAATTAAGACGTGTAGCTTCATTTTTAAACCTGCCAAATGTTGTTAGAGACGAAGCTTCAAGACTTTACAACTTTGTCTTGCAAAGAGGCATTGTTAGAGGCAGATCAATGGAATCAGTAATAGCTGCCTGTATATATGCTGCCTGCAGGCAGTACAACATACCAAGAACTCTAGATGAAGTAGCAAATGCTTCTGATGTTGAAAGAAAAGAAATTGGCAGAACTTACAGG
The DNA here is from genome assembly GCA_964483015.1 of Candidatus Woesearchaeota archaeon. GTDB lineage: Archaea > Nanobdellota > Nanobdellia > Pacearchaeales > GW2011-AR1 > PWGL01. The sequence goes on from CAZAAB010000041.1 coordinate 3,551, forward strand.
TTTATAGTAAGAAAAATGGACATAGACATTAAACCTGCATCACCAAAAGACTACATACCAAGATTTGCCTCAATGCTAAATTTGTCTCCAAAAACACAAAACAGGGCATTAAAAATACTAAATAAAAACGTTATCTCAGAACTAACATCAGGAAGAGGGCCCGCAGGTATTGCAGCAGCTGCCTTATATGTCTCTGCCTTACTAAACGATGAAAAGAAAACCCAGAGAGAAGTTGCAGATGTAGCTGGAATAACAGAAGTTACAATAAGAAACAGGTATAAAGAATTAATAGATAAATTAGGATTAAAAGACAAGTTAAAGAAGAAAGAAGAAGAAGAAAAGAAAAAATAAAAATTAGCTAATTCTAAACCTTTTTATACCTTAATTAAACTATATAAAATATAACTAAAAGCAACTTTAAAAAAAGTAAAAACATTGGTTGTCAATTAGGCATAACCTAATATTAAA
>CAZAAB010000042.1:0-3604 GCA_964483015.1 Candidatus Woesearchaeota archaeon
CCTCTTTTCTTATTATAATATAAATATTATTTATATTATTTAGTATTTAAAGATTTTGGTATTTAGACATTCATAAAAGTGGGATGAAATAAGTCCCTCTAATGTAACAATACATATTAAAAGATAAATTTTAAAACCTCTTTTTCCTATTTAATTCTAATGAATCCATTACTACTAATCCCTTTATTGACAAGTTTTTTGGTTTCTTTTTTAGCAATACCTAAATGGATTAAGAGAGCAAAAAAAGAAGGGCTGGTTGGGAAAGATATTCATAAATATAGGAAAAAAGAAGTTGCAGAATCTGGAGGAATTATAGTTATATTTGGGTTTTTATTAGGTCTGCTTATTTATGTTTCGCTAAAAACTTTTTATTTTTCATCACAAGCAAACCTGATTAAAATTTTGGCAACCACAACCTCCTTACTTATCCTTTCTTTTGTTGGTTTAATGGACGATATTTTAGGTTGGAAAACAGGGCTGAACAGAAAAACAAGACTATTTTTAGTTTTTTTCTCAGCAATACCATTAATGGCAATAAATGTTGGGGAAAGCTATATTACTCTGCCTTTATTAAATAGGATAAATGTTGGCCTGATTTATCCCCTAATATTCATCCCGCTTGGAATAGTTGCAACATCTACAACATTTAATTTTATTGCTGGCTACAACGGTTTAGAAAGCGGGCAGGGCATTATTCTGCTTTCTGCCTTAAGCCTTGTTTCTTATTTTACTGGCTCTTCCTGGCTTTCTATAGTTGGGCTATGCATGGTTTTATCTCTCGCAGGTTTCTGGATTTTTAACAAATTCCCATCAAGAGTTTTTCCTGGAGATGTCTTAACATATCCTGTAGGGGGTTTAGTAGCAATTATGGCTATACTTGGGAACTTTGAAAGAGTTGCTGTTTTCTTTTTTATCCCTTATATTCTTGAAGTTTTCTTTAAAAGCAGAGGAAGATTAAGAAAACAATCTTTTTCTAAACCAAATAAAAACGGTTCTCTAAGCTTAAGATACAAAAAATTTTATGGTGTTGAACATGTAGCTATATGGCTTTTGAATAAGTATAATAGGAAGGCCACAGAAAAAAGAGTTGTTTATCTTATTCATTTTTTCCAAATTTTAATTATAATTATAGGATTTATAATATTTAGAAAAGGTATCTTTTAAATGAATTTTGGGAAAAACTGGAAAAAGTATCTTTCTGTAATTGGGATTGCCTTATTTATCTATATCTTAATCAGGCTTGATATTGTTAAGGTTATTTCTGTTATCAGCCATGCTAAACTCTCCTATCTTGTATTAGCAGCTTTAACAGTTTTCCTAATTCTTGTTGTTCAAACATTTAAGTGGTTTGTTATAGCTAAAAAACAGAAAATTGATGTTCCTTTTTCTAAAGCTTTTAAAATAAATTTCATAACTAAATTTTACGGATTCGTTACTCCATCTAAAATAGGTACTGTTACCAGGGCAGGTTACTTAAAAAAATATACGAAAAATATAGGCAAGGGGTTTAGCAATTTTGTTTTAGATAAAATACTTGATATTTGCTCTGTTTTTTTCCTGGCAATCTTCTTTTCTTACTTGTTTAAGGAAAAATTCTCTTTCTTGCCCTTAAATCTTTTCATAGCTTTATTTGTTACCTTTATTTTTGCCAGTTTTATTTTTATCAACAAAAAAAGAAGCAGGTTTTTATTGAAGATTTTTTATAGAAAGTTTGTTCCAGAAAGAGTGAAAGAAAAAGCCAGAGTTACATTTAATTCTTTTTATGAAAATATGCCTAAAAAAAGATATATTGTCTTATTCTTTTTTCTTAACATTGCGAACTGGATAATAATTTATCTGTTATCCTACTTTGTAGCTCTTTCAGTTGGGATAAAACTGCCTTTTATTTATTTTCTTGCTGTCCTCCCAATAGGAACCTTAATTAGTCTTATCCCTATAACAATAAATGGGTTGGGAACCCGAGAAGCTGCACTTATTAGTTTGTTTGGGCTGTTTGGAATCGAAGCTACAAAAGTTTTTTCCATGTCTATACTTGTACTTTTCATAAACGGGGTTCTTCCTTCTTTAATTGCTATTTTCATAATATTTAAAAACAAGTAAGCCAAATTATGAAAGATGAAAGTATCTATTGTAATCCCTGCGCATAATGAAGAAAAAAGGATAGGAAAAACTCTTGAAGACTATACTAAATTTTTTAGGAATAAAAAAGAGGAGATTGAAAAATTTGAACTTTTGGTTGTTCTAAATGCCTGTGAAGACAATACAAAAAAAATTGTAAAAAAAGTTAAAAAAAGGTTTAAAGAAATAAAATATCTTGACTTTAAAAGGGGTGGAAAGGGTTTTGCAATTAGAGAGGGTTTCAAAGATGCCTTAAAAAGAGATTTTGATTTGATTGGTTTTATAGATGCTGATATGTCTACCCCTCCGAAATCATTCTATTTTCTCATCAAAAATATTAAGAATGCTGATGGTGCGATAGCTAACAGGTGGGACAAAAGAAGTGTATTTAATTACTCTTTACTTAAAAAAATTAGAAGCAGGATTTATAATATATATGTAAGAATTTTATTTCTTTTTCCTCCTGATTTTGAAGATACCCAGTGCGGGGCGAAAATATTTAAAAGTAGTATTTTAGAAAAAAATATTGGCAAGTTGATTTCGTCAGATTTTAATTTTGACGTTGCCTTGTTGTTTTGTTTAAAAAACGAAGATAATGCAAAAATAAAAAGCCTGCCTACTTTTTGGGAAGAAAAAGGAGGTAGCAAGGTTTTTTCTATAAAAAGCCCCTTAAGGATGTTTTTATCTGCAATAAGATTGAGACTTTTTCACTCTCCTTTTAAGTTCATAATTAAATTTTATGGCAAGATTACTCCAGAAAAATTGAAACTGCATAACATTCTTAAGTATTTTTAAAGTAATTCTTAATCATGCTAAAAATTTCTGTAATGTTTATGTCTTTTCTCTGTTTTTTTCCTTTAGTAAATATGTAAAAACCTTTTTCATCGTTGCCTTCTAAATAGCCATGCATTGCCTTGTCTCTCTTTTTTTGAAAATAGTTTGGCAAGATTAAAACTCCTGGATTTGCTTGAAAAATTAAATGCCCAAATTTTTTATGTAATTCTTTTCGCTTTAAATTCGCTATTTTTCCCTGTTTAATCTTTTTCAACTTTTTTCTTATTTTTTTTTCAGCTTTTTTATTTAAAAACCAAAATCTTGCAAGAGTTGAGTCTAAAAACATTATAAAATCTTTTCCATGTTCAAGATTGGTTTTTTCAATTTCTTTTTTTATATTTAAAACTTCTTTAACTTGGGTCATACCGTGGTCTGAATAAAGTAGCAGGTCTTTAGAATGCCTTGAAATTTCTTGCACATACTTATCTAGTTTTTTTATTAAGCTTAATGTTTTCTTTGAGTTAACCCCGTATTTATGGACAAGATTGTCTGTACAAAAGAAATGAATATAGCACATATCTGGATTTTTCTTTAATAATTTTAAAGATTTTTTAAATGCTTTTTCATCAGTATTTTTTGTACTTGTTGAAAAATTAGAAAAATCTATTCTTGCCCTATCTTCATAAATAAAAGGCCACATGTAACCGTTGAT
>CAZAAB010000043.1:0-3425 GCA_964483015.1 Candidatus Woesearchaeota archaeon
AAATAACACATGAGGGGTTAAACTCTTTCAACAATCTTTCAATTAATCCAGAAAAAGCTATTTCTTCTACAAAGAAGCATATCTTTTTAATTTTAAATTTCATACTGTCTTTTGATCTATTATTATCATCTATTAATTTTTGTTTTCTGAGTTCTTTCAAAATCCTATGAGTAGTTGCTCTTGGCACCTTTGTAATTCTTGAAATTCCCCTCACAGTAAATTTTTTCTGGGGATTTTCATAAAAAACTCTTAAAATTTTTCTCTTTTTATCTTGTCTCATTTTCTGGACTTTAGTCTTATTTTTAAGACAAACACCTATTTAAATGTTTCTTTTGTCTCATTTGAAAGACTTAAGTCTCACTTTTTGGACATTTTCCTATTTGAAGTTCCTTTTTTGTTTTTTATTTAATCTTGCTTTTTAAAAATTCAACTAAAGCAAGATTTACAACCTGTTTCTTGCTATTATAAAGAAATCTATTATTTTTAATAAAATCTTCTACTCTTTTTAACAGTTTTTTATCTACCTTAACTGTTGCATCCATATTATGTTACTTTTAGTTACTAAAAGTAACTTATAAATTTTTCTCAAATCCAAAATAATAGAATTAAGTTAAAGTATACTTGCCTTTTAACTGCTTTTTAGGATAAACTATAAACCCTTTTTTCCCACTAATTTCAGCTCTCACTATTCTCCTGTCAATATTCACACCTCTCATCTTTACTATTTCTAACGCCCTGTCTCTTTTCCCGCCTTCAGAAAAAACATTATATAATGCTATAATCCCGTCAGAAAGAAAAGAAACTGCTTCCTGCCTTTCTACAAAAACCTGCCCCACATGTGTAGGGTTGGCTGTCTCTCTAATTAAAAAAGAAGTTATCTCATGACTTTCTAAATACCTAAACAACTGCTCCATATATATCCTAAACCTTGCTTCTTCTCCAGAAAACGCTGAACCTACACTTGTTAAAGAGTCTATCAAAACAATGTCAGGTTCAAACTCTTTAGGTATTAAAACTGGCTGAACATCAATTAATAATTCTTTTTTTGCTTCTGACAACAAGGCTTCTACACTTCTTGCTATATCTAAAGCATTAAACCTTCTAATCTTTAACAGGCCTTTTTTTTCATACTTATCTGGCTTCCAACCAAAACCAGCCATATGCCCTTCTAACCTTACTTTAGGTTCTTCAAAACTCATATATAAAACTTTCTTGCCTTGCTTGCAAAAATTTAAAGCAAGATTTAAACAAAAAACAGTTTTGCCTGAACCAGGTCCTCCTTCAATCAAATTTGCAGTGCCTTCTGGAATCCCTTTCTCAATTAAATCATCAAATCCCTTAACATCTGTTTTCACATACTTCCTATTTCCTGCAGACTTATCTTTATTTTTGCCTCTTTTTTTACCCATCTTCAATAACTACATATTTTACTTGTTTAAAAATTTTTCTACCGCTCTTAATAAATCATCTTTGCCTATTGGCTTTCTCAAAATGCCTACTACCTTGCCTGATTTCCTTGCTTCCTTTTCCAGCTTTTCTTCTGAATGATCTGCAATTATTATAATAATTTTTCCTTGAAAATCCCCTATATAGCTTTCAATAGTTCTTTCTCCAAACTTAACTCCTAACAAGATTAAATCTGGTTTTTCCTTTTTAGCAATCTCTACTGCATCTTTTAAATTGTCTGCTTCAAAAACATTATACCCTTCATTATCTAAAAATGTTGACAGGTTCGTTGAAGTTTGCGGGTGGCTATCAACCACTTCTATTTTTTTTGCCATTAAGTATAAATGCGAAACAAGTTTAAAAACTCATTTAGTTTTATATTTTCCAGACAACCAGTCATCAATAATTGAAAAATGTCTTTCATATCTCTTTTTTTTCTTGCTAAATAAATAAATTAATATTGCAAAAATAACTATCAAAACAATTCCTGCTATCTGTAAAAAGTTTAAATTGCCCTCCCCTATTACATAACCTGTCATCTGAAAGTTTAAAGAGAGAATTAAAAAAAGTACTGGCAGTGAAAATAAGGCGATTATGATTTTTTTCTTCTTGCCTTTATTTTTTAAATACTTGTCAAATTTTCTTTTTTCTTTTTTTGTTAATTTTTTATAATGGTCTGTTTTATTGTAAGGTAATTTTTTGCCAAATGAAGCAGCTACTTTCTGCTCAACCCTAACCATTCTCTCAATTAAATCCATTGACAAGAAACTCTTTCTTTCTTTTTTTGACATGTCTTTAAATTCTTTACTTTTTGCCATTTTTATTAAATTTATTGACTATTCTCTTCAACAAACTCTTGTTTTTAATTCTTTTCTTTAACTTTTGGGCAGGAAAACCTTCTTTATTTTCCTGCTTTCTTAACCTTGCAAGTCTTTCTTTTAACAAGGGTATTTGCCTGTCTATATCTCTAATCATCTCTCCAAACCTGTTTGTTCTTACATTATATGTTCCCTCTGGTATTTTTCCCTCTTCAAAATACTCTTTTTGAGTTTTTTGAATTAATTTTTTTAATGCTTTTTTCTCAACCTCCAGCTTTTGCATTTTTCTTTTTATAAAAAACCTGGCAATTTTCTTCCTAAACATAAAATATAAAATTAAAGCTATGACAACTACAATGCTTATCACAATATAATTTTCCTTGAAAAAACCAACTATAACTCCTTTAGTTGCAGAGTAAAAAACTCTTGCTGCAGTATTTGAAGCTTCTATTTCTGCTATCTTATCTCTTGTTTTTGGTACTAACTCTAATGCTTTTTCATATCTCTCATCCCTTACTTCATTATCTATCTGGCTTATCAATTTTTCAGTTGCAGAAACATTTATGTTTTTATCTCTCAACGAATTTAACTTTTGCTGTAATGAAAATAACTCATCTTTAACTTTTACAGCATTTTCTTTTATCTGGCTTACCTCTTCATACTGCGATATGACTAATTTATAGTTGGGTTTTTCTGCCCTTAATTTCTTTAATTCCTGAGCTTGTAAAATATCTCTTGCCTCAATTAAAGTATCATTAATTCTTTTAACTGAAAAATTCATTTCTTTCATACTTTTCATAACATCCTCAATATCTTGTATAGCTGTTTCTGCATCTTGTCTTGTCACATTGTTTTCTGCACTTGCAATAGATAAAAGTAAGACTAAAACTATTGCTGAAACTAATTTTATGTTTTTCATTTTTCCTCTTTTCTTATATTAAATCTAATAATTATTTAAACTTACCCCCAAACCTTAAGCTTAACTTTTTTTCATTAAACCATAATTTTAAATTTTCTCTAATTTTACTAAACCAGCTTTTCTTCCCCATCTCTTTTTCTACTTTTTCTACCTCTTTATCAGCTTCTTTTTCTAAATTCTTGATTATTTTCCTCTGCTTTATTCTCAACCTTAAATCATTTATTCTTCTTCTTAAATTTCCA
>CAZAAB010000044.1:0-3378 GCA_964483015.1 Candidatus Woesearchaeota archaeon
TATAACTTTATTTTGGCTTATCTTACTTGTCAATAATTTTTCTTCATTTTTATATGATAAGAAATCTTCTTGTAAATATGTTTTATCATAAATTGATTTAATCAATTTGACAATTTCTTTGAAATGGTGTGTTCCTAACAAGTAGATATTGCTTTTTTCTAATACTGAATTTTGCCTTACCTCTGGAAAACAGCCAGCTACAATCAGTGGTTTTTTAAGTTTTGATAAATCTAATATTCTCCTCTCTATCTTTTTTTCTATCTTCCCTTTAACAATACAAGTATTAATAGCAATAACGTCTGCTATTTCTTTATTGTTAGTTATGTCTAATCCAGATTGTTTAACCAACCCTTTCATTATCTCAGTATTATTCTGATTTGCAGAACAGCCATAAGTTTCAAAGTAAATTGAGTTTGGTTCTCTTTGTTTCATATCTTCTTAAAAAAAGGACAGGTTTTTAAATTCAGCTTTTTTTGTAGTTTTATGAAAAAGTTGGGTGTAATTTTTGTTTTATTATTAATTACTTTCATTAGCTTTGGAATTGTTTTTGCTGCAGAAATCCAGGCAAGTAGCCAAAACCTTAATTCTGAAAATGCTCCCATGACTGGACAAAATAACAAGAATTATCAAGAAAATCAGGGTTTGGGGCAAACAATAAGGAATAGAGTTGAAGCAGGAACTTATACTTCTGAAACCGGGAAACAGTACAGGGTTTCAGAAATGGCTAGAAACAGGACAAGGTTAAAAGCTAATGGAATAGAGGCTGTAACTGATTTTGGGTTGAATCAGGAAAAAGAAAATAACAAAACAAGGTTAAAAGCCAGTTTATCAAATGGCAGAAATGTGAGAATTAAGATAATGCCAGATACTGCTTCAGAAAGAGCATTAGAAAGATTAAGATTAAAAAGCTGTGAAAATAGCAATTGCAGTGTTGAATTAAAAGAAGTTTCACAAGGCAGGAATATAACTGCTGCTTATGAAGTCCAGGTACAAAGACATTCAAGAATTTTAGGTATATTTAAAAAGAAAATGCAGATTAAAAGTCAGGTCTTGGCTGAATCAGGAGAAGTTGTCAGAGTTAAAAAACCGTGGTGGGCTTTTCTTGCTTTAGAGCCAGAAGAATAATCATTCTAATATAATTGTTATAGTATAAAAATTAATTTAAACAGCTGTTTCTAAAATAAAATATGAAAGTTAGGGTTAAGAAGATTAATAAAGACGGCAGGGTAAGATTAGAATCACAAGGCCAGATTAAAGAAATCCTGATTAATGAAGATTTTCTAAATGCAGAAGAAAGCATTTCTTTATGTTTTAAAGGTAAGAATTCTTCTGGAATAATTGATTTGGCTCCTGAAGAAATTGAAAAGATATATAACAGCATTAAAGGCAAGACTCACTTAATTAAGGGTATTAAGGTTATTAAGGGTTAATTATTCACATTTCTTCAACAGGTTCAATACCTAACAATTGTAAGGAAAGCTTCATGATTTTTTTAAAAGATTCAACAAGCTTTAATCTGAAAGCTTGTTTTTCACTGCCAATTACCTGGCATGAATGATAAAACTCGTTAAATAGGGAGGCAAGTTCAAAGGCATAGTTGGCTATTAATGAGGGGTTTAATTTTTGTTTAGCTTTCTTAACTGTTTCTAAAAATAAATCAAGTTTTTTTATCAGTTTAACTTCTTCTTTATCAAACTCTATAATTTTGCCTTTTTCATACTTGCCCTTTTTTCTTGTTTTTTTTAAGATTGAACTAGCCCGAACATATGAATATTGTAGATAAGGGCCAGACTCGCCCTCAAAGTTCAATGCTTCTTTAAATGAAAATTTAATATTTTTAATAGGTTCTTTAGACAATGTAGAATACTTTAATGCTGAAATACCTAATTTTTCAGCTGTTTTCTTTTTGTTCTTCAGTTTAGGATTTTTCTTTTTAATTTGCTTTAGTGCTTCTTGTTTAGCTTTATTTAAAACCTCTTCAAGAAAAACAACCTTCCCTTCTCTTGATGAAATCTTCCCCCCTTCTATACTAATAAGGCCAAATGGCAGATGAATCAAATTATCAGACCATTTATAGCCAAGTTTTTCCAAGATTTTGAATATTTGTTTAAAATATAATTCCTGTTCTGAGCCGACAACATATATCATTTTATCAAACTTGTATTTTTCATATCTTTTTACAGCAGAGCCTAAATCTTGTGTAGAATACAATGCAGTTTTGTCTTTTCTTAAAATAACCTTGTCAGGCAGGTTGTCTTTTTCTAGTTTTACTGCCACCTCCCCTCCACCCCTTTTTTGGGCAATCTTTTTTTTCAAAGCCTTATTAACTACTTTTTTGCCTTTTTTTGAAAACTTGCTTTGACCTGTAATTTCATCAAATTCTATACCTAGGATTTTGTAAACTTTTTCAAAGCTGTTTAAACTGTATTTTTTAAGTTTTTCCCATATTTTTTTATTTTCTTTATCTCCCCGCTCTAATTTTTTTAACTCTTCCTTAGCTTTTTCTGTCCACTCATTACTAATATATTCTTCTTTATCTTCCTGACCAGGGTTTTTTTTCACTTCTTTATCTGTTCTTACTTTTTCTTTTTTACAAAACTTAACATAAAGACTTAACAATTCCTTTCCTGGGTTTTTTCTTATTTTCTTATCATCTCCCCACAGCTTATATGCATGAATCAACTTCCCTATATGTAACCCGGTATCTCCCAAATAGTTTATACCTATCACTTTATTGTTAAAAAAAGCATGAATTTTTTTAATTGAATCTCCCAAGATTGTAGATCTTACATGGCCAACATGTAATGGCTTGCCTATATTTGGTGAAGAAAAATCAATAACAATCTTATTCTTTTTTTTGCCTTGTTTTTCTACCTTGTCAATTTTCTTAAATGTTAAATCTGTAAACTCTTTTAAATTAGCAAGAAAATTTATATAGCTGTTTACTGCTTCTACTTTTTCAATTTCTTTTAATTTTTTTATTTTTTTATTTAACTTTAAAGAAATTTCTTCTGCTATTTTTTCTGGCTTTTTCTTCTCTTTTTTAGAAAGAATAAAGCAGGGAAAGGCAAAATCTCCTAATTTCTCATCTTGAGGTATTTCTATCATGTTATCAATTTCTTGCTTTTTCAAATCTACCTTGCTTTTTAACAGGTCAACTATTATCTCTTTTATTGTTTTTTTCATATAATAAGAAAGAAAAAGTTAATTAATAAAAGTTATGATTAATCTTGTCTTGATTCTCTTGCTAAATTAGATGACTCTTCTCCAAAATCACTAAGATTATCTGCTGAAATTCTTCTCACCACCCCACTAGGAAACACCATTACATTTGCCTCTGATATTTTCACTCCTCTTGGAACCCTATAAGAACCCGGC
>CAZAAB010000045.1:0-2627 GCA_964483015.1 Candidatus Woesearchaeota archaeon
TCTTGGAACCCTATAAGAACCCGGCACATTTTCTGTTCCTTCATATGCATTGCCTTGTTCTGATTCAATCCCATAATCTTTTTCTGGCATGTTTTATTAAATAACAAGAAATATAAAAACTTATTGATTGTCTTCTTTTTTCTGCTTATTGCCGCATTCAGGGCAAAACTTTTCATGACCCTCTAATACCATCCTGCAATTATCACATCTTATTTCTTTTCTTTTTTTCTTGTTTTTTTCAATTACTGTTTCGTAATTGTCTTTGCCAGAAACAAGTTTAGAAAATGTTGACTTCACTTCATTAGAATCCTGCAATTCCTGCATCCTCTTTTGTATTTCTTTTGGGTCCATGAATTAAGATAAAAAAAATGGAGTTTTTAAATTTATTGAAGGCTTAAAACTCGTGTATCTTTTTCCTGAACTTTAAAACCTTTCCCAAAATCAGAATATAAAGGTACCCTGTAGTTTGGCTCTGGAAGTTTTGACCTGGCATCTTGGTCTAGATAGAAGAAAGATTTCATTCTTTTTAAGTCAGAGTCTGAAGAAATAAGCATTATTCTATCTCTTCTTGAACAGGCAAGAGTCATAGCAGCTGCTAATAGTTTTTCATCAGTTTGAAGGTTTAAATGATTTCTACTTCTACCATATTTTGAAGAAAAATCTCTCTTAACTCCCGGGATTTCTGAAATGAAAGAGAAATAAGAAAAAAACCTTTGATACAGTTCTTTTTCTTCCTGGCTAAAACTATTTCTTACATCGTTTTTCTCAATTTTTTTTCTTAAACTTAAAAGTGCTTTAGCATAACCGCTTAAGAGATTGTATTTTTCATTTCTTTCTTTGTAATCATTTTTTCTTCTAAGAGATTTTACTTCTTCTACAATCCTGTTTCTTCTCCTGCTTCTTCCAGAAAAAGATTTAGGATCTTGATAAAACCTAAGACTTTCATTAATTTTTTCTATACTGTTTCCTATTTCCTGCCCAACCTCTCTTACAGAAAAAATATCTCTTCTTGCTAAGTATCCTGTTCTTTCCCTGATTGTATTTAATTCCTCCATAATTGCTTCTTTAGGCAATTGTCCTGGAACCATGCATTCATAAACCATATCAATAAGCCCTCTTCCTAAGGGCAGCCCATCAAAAACATTTGAATCTAACAGTTTTATTCCCTTAAATTCAATTAATTCCTTTAAATCCATAAAAAAAGAAAAAATTAAATATTTTTAAAGTTATTGACAGTCTTAATAAGTTTTTTAAATTAACTTTTTCTAACATAATTATGCGGGGGTTCCGGAGTGGCCAAACGGGCAGGACTTAAGATCCTGTGGCTTAGTGCCTTCGAGGGTTCAAATCCTTCCCCCCGCATAAACTTTTTGAAAAAAAGTTTAATCAAAACCAATCGAGTATAAAAGTTTAATCAAAAACCTAAAGCATTAAAAAATAGGGAAAGAAAAGATATTTAAATTGAGAAATGTTAGTAAGAAAAAGAGGCAAAATAAATGCAAGGTATAATCAATCAAACTGTTGAAACATTTAATCAGGTATTTTCAAGCCAAATACCAGAATTTTGGCAGCCATTAGTTATCTTGGCATTTTATGCAATTATTCTTGCCTTATATGTAATTTTTATATGGAAATTTTACAAATTCTTGGCTAAACGAGATATTATTAATATTGACTTAAGCAAGTTTAATAGATCTGAACATCCTGTTTTAAGCAAGACGTTTGCATCAACTTTCTTCCTTATAGAGTACTTAATTATCTTGCCTATACTTGTTTTTTTCTGGTTTTCAATACTAGCTTTATTCTTGCTTTTTTTGTCTAAAACACAATCAGTAAGCCATATTTTATTAATCTCTGCTGCTATTGTTTCTGCAACAAGAATGGCTTCTTATTATTCAGGAACTCCTGCTAAAGAGTTGGCAAAAATTTTCCCCTTATCAATACTTTCTGTTTTCTTGCTTGACCCAAACTTTTTCTCTATTGAAAAACTGATAGGCAGGTTTTCTTCTATACCCTCTTTTTTCAACCATATCTTAGTTTACCTAATTTTCATCCTTGCTTTAGAAATTGTTTTAAGAAGTGTTTTTATCTTTGTTGACTTTATTTCAAGTGAAGAAGAAAGAGAAGTTGAAGAAGTTACTGGTTAACAAATGTGATAAAACATATATTTTCTATTGTAGTAATTTTTAAATAGTGTCATTTTTTTGTTCTTTGCATGACTAAAGGGAAAACAATAGGGATTTATTTAGTTTTTTTGGTAGTGGCAGTATCAATTATAACAAGTGGTTCTTTTAGTAATAATTGCTGTGAAAGGCTGAATGTTTCAGATTTCCCTTCAAATCTTGTTTCTTTATGGCAGTTTGAAAATACTTTTTCAGATTCTAAAAATAGCAATAATGGGGTAAATCACGGGGCTATTTTTACTGATGGTGTTTTTTGCGGCAATGCTTTAAAGTTTAATGGCCAGAACGACTATATTAAGATTAATTATAGTAGCAATTTAGATATAAGTGATAAGATTACAGTAGAGGCATGGGTCAGGCAAGAATCATTTTCTGATTTAGAAGCCGACATTGTTATAAACAAGGGGCAGGCGTGGGCATTATCAGTCAGCAATAATGGCCATA
>CAZAAB010000046.1:0-2266 GCA_964483015.1 Candidatus Woesearchaeota archaeon
GAATAAATGTTATTCTTTTTCTCTCTATAATAGCATTAGAACAGAAACAAGAAATAAATCTTTTTACAATTAAATCATAAAGTTTTTTATTTTGTTCAGGTAAAGAAGAAAATTCTCCTGTAGGGTATATTGAGGGGTGGGCAGGATCTGACTTCTTGCCTTCTATAGGCTTTTTTCTTGTTATATAGTCAACTTCTTTATACTTTTTCTTTAGTTTTTTTAATATAGATTTTGGGTTTATAGACTCAGGTATTTTTTGTGAAGATGTACGAGGATAAGAAATCAAGCCTTTTAAATAAAGGTTTTGGGCTATTTTTAATGTTTGAGAAGGACTTAAGCTAAAGAGGCGGTAAGCTTCTCTTTGTAAAGAGGTAAGGTCAAAAGGGTATCTAGGAGGAACAGATTGCTTTTTCTTTTTTGTTTCTGCCCTGCCCTCTTTCTCTTTTAGCTGTTTAAATCTCTTTAATTCTTTCTTTTTCCATATTTTTTTCCCGTATTTTAATAACAGGCTGTGGTCTTTTAATTTTATGAAAATAAGCCAGTAGGGTTTTGGTTTAAATTTTTGTATTTTTAATTCTTTTTCTACTATTAATTGCAAGGTAGGGCCTTGAACTCTTCCTATAGACATTATTTTAAATCTCCCTGCTTTTTTTATTGCAGACATTAAGGCTTTTGATAAGTTGATGCCGTAAAACCAATCAAGAAAATGTCTGGTTTCTCCTGCTATTGCCTGCCCCCAGTTTATAGTTTTCATTAAATTGTTATAGGATTTTTCTAATTCTTTAGAAGTTAGAGTTGAGAATTTCATTCTTTTTGTTTCTTTTTCTGCTTGTTTTCCAGCAAGAAACCTTATAATGTTCCATCCAATGACTTCTCCTTCAACATCATAGTCACATGCAAGGATGAAGTTTTTGGCATTTTTAATTAACTTTTTTAATGTGTTGAAATAAGGTTTTGTCCATTTTGTTTTGTGATAAGAAGGCTGCCATTTAACATCAAATACTGGCCAGCCTTTTTTTTCTGTGTTTAAAGAAAATAAATGGCCAACAGCACAACCCACAATAATTTTTTCCCCGCCTTTTTCTAATTCATAATATTTTACCTTGCCCTGCCTTCTTTCTCTTGCATTTCCCAAGGCATTTGCTATTTTTGATGCTGCCTGTGGTTTTTCAGCTATTATTAGGGTGTACTGGTTTCTTTTAGCTGGCTTTAGCTTTTTTTTATTTTTTCTCTTCTTTTTACCACTTCTTCTCTTAGACATGTGTTTACCTTTTTTTTCTATCTTTATTAAATCTTTGTCTTCTATCTTTTTGACATCAACCTCTAAGGAATGTTTAATGTCATCTTTATCTAAAGGTACATACTCTTTTCTCTGTCTCTCTTTTATTGATTTTGGCATTTTTATTATCTTATAAATCGTCTAAAGGACTTTTTACTTTTTTTATTGTCTGGTTTGAAACTTGCAAGTAAATTTGAGTTGTTTTGATAGAAGAGTGGCCTAACAGTTTCTGGATTATTTTTAAGTCAGTTCCTTTTTCTAGCAGGTGAGTGGCAAAGCTGTGGCGGAGGGTGTGGGGCGAGATACTCTTTTTAATATTTGCCTTTTTCCCTGCTTTTTTAACTATTTTTTGTATTGAAGCTGTAGTTAACTTGCCCCCGCGAGATGATGGAAATAGGATTTTTTGATTATTCAGTTCAAAATATCTTTTCAAATTATCAGCAATAGATTCAGGGATTTTCACAAACCTGTCTTTTTTCCCTTTTGCTAACTTGATATGTATTAAATTTTCATCAAAATCCAGGTCTTTTTTCTTTAAGTTAACAATTTCAGAAACTCGCAACCCACAGCCATATAGTAATTTTAAAATCAGTTTATGTTTTATATTATCTATAGAACCAATTAATTTTCTAACTTCTTTTTTTGTTAGAATTTCTGGAATCGACTTGTTTCTTTTTGGATGTTTTATTTTTATCTTTTTATTTAAAACATTTTGAAAAAAGAATTTTATAGCTGATAAGCAGGAAGAAACAGTTGAAGGGTTTTTGTTTTTAATTTCTTTTTGAAGATAATTCTTAACAGTGTTTTTATTTAGGCCTTTTCCCCCAGAATATTTTAGAAATTTTTCAACATAATAAATATAACCTTTAATTGTTTTAGAAGAAAAATTTCTAATCTCTAACTTTTGTTTTAGTCTTTTTATGAGGCCATTCATAAAAAAACAAGCAGAAAAGAAGTTTATAAACTTAACTAAAGTAAAGATAATAG
>CAZAAB010000047.1:0-2000 GCA_964483015.1 Candidatus Woesearchaeota archaeon
AAGAAAAAAAAAAACAAAATAAATAGAGAATAAGAGAAAAGCAGGAGAAAAAAGTGAAGAAAAAAAGGAACAAGAGATTGTTTCTTTATTAAATCAAGGAAAAAGATTTATTATAAATGGGCAAATTAAAAATGCAAGAAAGACATACCAAAAAATCCAGGAAAAATATAATTCTTTAGAAAAAAAAGACACATATGTTTATAATCGGATTGTAGATTTTTATAACATGCTTGAGTAAGAAACCTCAATATTTAAAAAGCTTCTATTTTTACAATTAATGTTAATTTTATCATCTAATGTGGTTAAGTAAGTTTTAAAAATAAATAAAAATAATTATTTAACATGGCAAACAAGAAAGATAAAGAAAGACAGGTTTCAGAAATTGATGGGATAGGCAAGAAAAAGGCTGAAGATTTAGAAAAAGCCGGTATAACTAGTGTTTCTAAACTGCTAAAAGCTGATGCTGAAAAACTTGCTGATAAGGTTGGAAGTTCAAAAAAAACAATTAAAAAATATCAAAAAAAAGCTGAAGAGTTGACGAGTGGGAAGAGTAAAGAAAAGAAAAAAGAAGAGTTGAAGAAAAAAGCTGAAGAGTTGAAAAAGAAAATTAGCAGTGATGAAGAGGATATTAAAAAGAAATTAGAAAAAGAAAGAGAAAAACTTGTTCCTGTTAAAGAGTATCTCAAGTCTGGAATTTATATCGGTACAAAAGCTGTCACGCCTCATATGAGGCCTTATGTGTATAAAAGAAGAAATGATGGGATTGCAACTATCGATACTAATAAAACTGATGAGGGGATTAAAGAGATGATTAAAAAAATATCAAAATATGAACCTAAAGATTTTATTGTTGTCTGTAAAAGGGAAGTGGGATGGAAAGCTGTTAAAAAGTTTTCTGAAATTACTGGTGTAAGGGTTTTTACTAAAAAATACCCTGCAGGTATTTTAACAAATCCAAAATTAGAAGATTTCTTTGAAACTGAAATGGTATTTATTGTAGACCCATGGGTTGATAAAAATGCTTTAAAAGATGCTAACAAGATGAAGAAAAAAGTCTTTGCTTTATGCGACACAAATAATTATTCTTTTGGTGTTGATTCATTTATACCTTGCAATAATAAAAGTGAAAAATCCCTAAATCTTATTTTTTACCTCTTAACAAAAGGTTATGTTGAAGAAAGGGGTATTGACAAAAAGATTGAAAAAGAAGATTTTATTGAAGAAGACATACAGGGTTAGGAAGTTTAAGTTCATCTGGCTTATCTTTTCTCCAAAAAAATTATCAAAATAATTTCTGCTTATTAAATTGCTAAATTTATCGACTTTTTTTATAAAAATGTATTACAAAAAGTTTATAAATAGAAACTTTTTATAATTATTGTAAAGTGAAATCATTTACTATTATCACTGGAATGAGTGCCTTATACTATTATAAGGTATGATGTATGTAAGGCCTATTCTAGTTAAACTTCTATAGTTTAATTAAGTGACAACTGATGATCAATAACTTGCGACAAAATAAACTCCAGTTTATCCTGCTGGAGGTTGCGGCTATCTGGTTTGCAGTTAGACATGCAAGTCTTTCTTTCGGGAAGGCAAACTGCTCAGTAACACGTAGCTAACCTATCTTCAGGTCAGGGATATCCTCGGGAAACTGAGGTTAATACCTGATAGGAGACATTTTCTGTAATGAGATATCTCTGAAACATTCGGCCTGAAGGCGGGGCTGCGGCGGATTAGGTTGTTGTTGGGGTAACTGCCCAACAAGCCAGTCATCCGTAAGGGCTCTTAGCGGAGAAGCCCTGAGAAGGGTTCTGAGATACTAACCCTAGCCCTACGGGGTGCAGCAGTCAGGGATCTTTTACAATGCGCGAAAGCGTGATAAAGCGAGCCAGAGTGCTTCTCCTTATTTGGAGAAGCTTTTGTCAACTGTAAAAAGGCTGACGAATAAGGACTGGGCAAGACCGGTGCCAGCCGCCGCGGTAATCCCGGCAGTCCAA
>CAZAAB010000048.1:0-1916 GCA_964483015.1 Candidatus Woesearchaeota archaeon
AGATAAAGACAATAATAAGGGGGTGATTTTGCCAGAAGGTTTAGAGTTTTTTTATCCAAGAGTAGAAAAGACTGATGGAGGCAGTTTAGCTGTTAACTTTGGTGAAGGTTGTGGGTTCGGGCATTTTTCTTATTCTGATGAGAATTTAGCTGTAAACTTTCCCAATGGCAGAAGGATAGTTCTTGCAAATTCTTTTAAAATAGATTTGATAGAAAGATGGTGTATGGAGAGGAGAAGAAACTTAAAAAAGAGGAGAGAAGTTTATTCTACTGAACAATAAAAAAATTTATAAATAGTCTTTCACAATAATTGTTATGGATTCAGCCAAGTCTTATAGTAGTGGAGAAGATTATTTTAGATTGCTAGATTCAGTTAGAGAGATTTTGCTATCAGATTTTGAAATTCATCGCACTTCAGGGCAAGAGGTAACTCATCAAGAAGATTTTTATCCTGTTTCTGCTGAAAGAAATCATTTTCCTGAACAGGCAGCAATTCATCAGGTTTCTGAGAGACAATTAAGAAAAGGTTATGAAGAAGATGAAAACCCTTTTGCAGAAGAGTATATTCGTTTTAGGGAAAAATTAGAAAAGGCAATAGCAGGAGAAACTGTCACAATCAGGGGAGTTGATGCAAGGATAGAGAAAAATGGGCTGGGGATGGGTTTAAGATTTGGGAACTCTTTTTTTCATTTAAGCTGTCCTTCTGATTTGCTTGAAAGAAGTGTTCTTGGCAATTTATTTGAAAGGGTTTATGGGCCGGTTCATTAATTTTATTAATACTTTTTCTTTATTATAGAAGTAACTAAGATGAATAAAAAATATAAGAGAAACAAGATTTCAGCAGGCAGTTATGACTTAAACAAGTGGCTTTATGGGGGTTATGATAAAGACATTATAACTACAATATACGGGCCTGCTGGCAGTGGGAAAACTAATTTTTGTTTGTTAGTTGCTTCAAGCCAGGCAAAAAAAGGCCATAAAGTTGTTTATATAGATACTGAAGGAGGGTTTTCTGTAGAAAGAGTAAAGCAGATAGCAAGAGATAAAACTGAAAAAGTTTTGGAAAATATTGTTTTATTAAAAGTAACTTCTTTTGATGAACAAGAAAAAGTTATGTCTAACCTTAGAAAGAGGATTAAGGGGAAAGAAAAAATTGGCTTAATAGTAATTGATGGGATGACTATGCTTTATAGATTAGAGTTAGGAGATGCTATCAAGCAGAGGCAGGAAGAGAATATAAAAAATGTTAATAGGGAATTAGTTAGACAGATGAAAGTTCTTGCTGAAATTTCTAGAAAGAAAGAAATCCCTATTGTTGCAACAAATCAGGTTTATAGCGAGTTTTTGTCTGAAGAAGATTTGAGAAAAGGCAAGAAAGCTGGTGTTAAAATGGCTGGCGGCGATATAATGAAGTACTGGAGCAAATGCATAGTTCAGTTAGAAAAACATGGCAAGAAAAGAAAAGCTATTTTAAGGAAGCATAGGAGTTTACCTGAAAAAGAGCTTGATTTTTATATTACTAATAGAGGTATAAAGAAAAAAGGGTTTTTTTAGTTCTTTTTCTTATATTTTTTTCTTTTTTTCTGCCACTCTTTGTTTGAAGGGCAATCAGGATTAAAGCAAAAAAACCATGGTTTTTTGCCTTTTTTCAGCCTCATTAACATTGGCCAGCTACAATGTTTGCATTTTTTTAATTTGCCTTGTTTATCATAAGTGGGTTTTATTTGACCTGGAGGTAAAGAATAGGTATTTTTACATTTTGGGTATGAAGAACAGCCGATAAAGTACCTACTTGATTTCTTGTTATACAAAATTCGCAAGTTTCCCGAACATTTCGGGCATTTTGTTAGGGTGTTTTTTTCTCTTTCTTGCTTCCAAAATTTTTCTGCTGCCTTAACTAAGTCCTTGCCTATTTTT
>CAZAAB010000049.1:0-1581 GCA_964483015.1 Candidatus Woesearchaeota archaeon
TTTTTTAAATCTTCAAATAATTCTTTAAATTTTTTTTTGTTAATTTTTTCAATAATCATGTCAATATCTTCTGTTCCCCTGCTTCTGCCATGAGAAATAGCAACAAAACCACTCACTATAATATACTTACAATGTTTTTCAACTATCTCAACAAAGTCCTCTGCAAACTTATCAAGAATAGTTTTATCCTCAACTTCTCTTTCCATATTCAACTAAATATAAAGATATATAAAAAGCTTTTTACTTTTTAAATTTATGCAAGATAAAATAACAAGAAAAAAACTTGAAAAGTATTTTAAAACAACAGAAAAAGCCCTGAAAAAGGCAAGAAAGAAAATCAATAAAAATAGAGAACAAGAAGCAGAAGAAATTATAGAAATGGTTTCTAACTATTTATCAGATGCTAAACACTTTAAAAAACAAGAAGATTATGTAAATGCCTTTGCCTGTATTAATTACTGCCACGGCTGGCTTGATTCAGGAGCAAGATTAGGAATTTTAAATGTTAAAGATGATAAGTTATTTGTCATAAAATAATCTATCTGACATGCTGCAGCCAGTATGCAAACGGCTTAAAAGCATAATTATATACTGTTTCTCTAAAAGATCTCTTACTTAAATCAAACAAATTACTATCAATCCTATACTCCAAAGTTACACCCTCGTCACCCTCTCTTAAACCACTATACCTTAACCTCTTTCTATATTTCGGAAACTCTTTTTTTGACTTTAATTTTTTCAAAGGGCTGGACTTAAAAACATCTTCTGTTTCAATTTCCTCCTTAACATAATCTAAAAGCCCGTCTTTTTCTTCGGGAAAAACATCAAGCATTAAATATCTCTTACCATCTCTTTCTTCAAACCTAAACCTAAAATCTGTGCCCCTAAAATGAATCTTCTTTTTTTCTTCTCTTATCCCTTCAATCTGCCTTCTCAATCCCATCCTGCCTGCTACATATTCAGAAACATCTTTAGAAAGTTTTTCAGGATCCCATATAATGTTCGGGTTCATAAAAAAACATGCCAACTAAACTATTTAACTTTTTTTACTCTCTACCATACACTTTAAAACAAACATTTTTTAAATCTCTTTTTCCTATTTTCAACATGAAAAAGAGGAAAACAATAGTCATAAGTCTTGGGGGCAGTTTAATAGTTCCAGAAAAAGTGAATATTAAGCTTCTTAAAAAATTTAAAAAAGTCATAAATAAAAACAAAAATAGCTACAATTTTATCATCGTAACTGGCGGTGGCTCTACAGCAAGAAAATACATTAAAGCTTTAAAAAAAGCAGGCAAGAACAAATATTTTCAAAGCCTTATTGGAATCTCTACAACAAGACTGCATTCTAGATTTTTAACTTACATATTTGGAAAAGATGCCAACAAAGGCATTCCACATAGTATGAAAAAAGTTAAAAATTTATTAAGAAAAAACAACCCGGTTTTTTGCGGTGCATTAAGATATCATAAAAATGAGACTTCTGACGGTACAGCAGCAAAACTTGCCCGCTATTTCAACTGCCCCTTTATAAACCTCACTAAAGTAAAGGGTTTATACAACAAAAACCCGGAAAAAAAT